>CABQLM010000002.1 GCA_902465105.1 uncultured Collinsella sp. | reverse complement strand
GCGCCCGGGTGGTCCGGGCGCAGGGATGAAACGGAGGAAATGTAAATGAAGCGAAAAGCATTCAAGGAACTCATGAGGCAGGCCGCGGGCAACGTCCTCATCAACACGGAGCTCAACGCCGAGACGCTCAAGGAGAAGGTCGACCCCGCGGTGCTACGCGGCGTCGCCTACGGCATGGCGGTCGCGCCCGCGCTGATGGACGAGGAGCCCATCGAGTTAGACCGCGATATTCTGGCCGTCATCATCACGTACGCCAAGGTGTGCGAGGAAGCCTACGCCGAGAGCGGCGCCATCGCCACGATCTCCAAGCTCTACGGATGCGAGGTGACCGTCGATGAGTAACGAGATCATCGAGTTCAAGGACGATGCGGGCATGCCCGTCAAGTTCACCTCGCAGGACATCCGCGAGCGCCTGTGCCCCAACGCGACCGACAGCGAGCTGGCGCTTTGCGTGGAGCTTTGCAACCGCCAGCACCTGAACCCGTTCACCAAGGAGGTGTACCGGCCTCAACACCAGATATGTCCTTGAATTAAAAACCAGCCAGCACCTGAACCCCTTCACCAAGGAGGTCTACCTGGTGAAGTACAGGGACGCCCCGGCGAGCATCATCACTTCCTACCAGGTGTTCAACCGCCGCGCCAACCGCCAGGAGAGCTACGGCGGCATCAAGAGCGGCGTCGTGGTGATGCGCGAGGGGCAGATCGTCAAGAAGCGCGGCAGCGCCGTCTACAAGCAGGTGGGCGAGCAGCTTCTCGGCGGCTGGGCCGAGGTGCAGTTCAAGGACGGCAAGGAGCCGGCCTACGTGGAGCTGGCGCTCACCGACTACAGCACCGGCAAGAGCAACTGGGCGAAGATGCCGGGCGTCATGATCGAGAAGTGCGCTAAGGCTGGCGCGTGGCGCCTTGCCTACCCCGATGAGTTCGGCGGGATGTACACGGGCGAGGAGATGGACCGGAAGGTCGAGCGCGACATGGGCGCCGGCGCCCGGACCATCAAGGCCGAGAGCGTCGAGCCCGTGGCCGACCTGCAGCCCGTGCGCGACCTGTTCAAGCCGTTCATGGCGGCGACTGGGCTCGACAGCGCCGGGGCCATGGCCGCCATCTGCGCCGCCGTGGGCTGCTCGTCGGGCAACATGCACGACATGACGCTCATGCAGGCGAGCCGCGCGGCCTCTTGGATGGAGGAGGAGATCATGGCCCGCAAGGCGCAGCCCGAGCCCGCAGCCCCCGAGCCGGAGCCCGCGCCCGTCTATGAGCCCGCGCCCGCCGAGTATGCGACCGACGACGACCTGCTGGGAGGCTTCTAATGGCAGACGAGGTTTTGGCGGTCGAGGCCGTGCCGCTCGAGGAGGACTTCGATACGCTGGTGGCGTCGCTCGCCATCGACGACACGCTCGAGGACAAGCTGGCGAAGCTCAAGGAGAGCGTCGACGAGAAGCTGGCGGACTACGTGGACGTCAAGCGCATCGAGAAGGACGAGGACTTCAAGGCGGCGAAGAAGTACCGCGCGGCCGTCAACGCCGTGAAGGAGCCCATCGAGGCGCAGCGCAAGGCCGCGAAGAAGAAGTACAGCGACCTGCTCAAGACGTTCGACAAGACCATCGGCGAGATCACGGCGCCCATCGACAGGCTCTCCGATGAGTACAAGGCCGAGATTGACCGCTACGACGGCGAGTGCAGGGCCCGACGCCTCGCCGCGCTCAGCGGCCACTACTGCGACCTCGCGGGCGAGATTGGGCCGCTGGTGCCCTACGAGCGCATCGCCGACGACAGGTGGCTCAACGCGAGCTTCGGCGAGGTCAAGGCCAAGAACATCATCGAGCGCCGCGTGGGCGAGCTGCTGCACCAGTTCAAGTTCGTCAACGGGCTCGACTACGCGGACGAGTCCGAGAAGGCGTGGGCCGTGGCGTGGTGGGCGAGGACGCTGCCGGCGGACTCGGGCGAGGTGGCGGCGGCTGTCGCCGCGCATCGCGAGGAGGTCGCCAAGGCCGCCGCGCTCGTGTCGACCTACGAGCAGACGATGGCGCCCGCACCGGAGCCCGAGCCGGAAGTGGCCGAGGATGCGGCCACGGCACCGCAGAGGGGCTACCGCGTGGTCATCGAGTGCGCCACGGCGGACGAGCTGCGCCGCGTGAGGGCAGTAATGGTCGAGAACGGCATTCACGGATACGTCGAGAGGATGTAGGACATGGGAGAGAGCAACCTGCCGCCGCTCCGAACGCCGGAGCAGCGCAAGGAGGCGATGGCGAAGGCCGTCCGCACGCGCCGCGAGCGCGCCGCGTTCAAGGCGGCGTGCAAGGCGGGGAACATCCCGCCCGAGGTCGCCATCGAGGCACCCATCGCGGCAAAGCTCAAGGTCGAGGAGTTCGCCCGCTCATTCCCGGGCATCGGCCCGGTCACGGCGCAGAAGATCGTCGAGGTGTGCCATATCCGCGACGGCCGCCGCGTGAGCGGCCTGGGCTACATGCAGGGGCCGCGCCTCGTCGAGGAAATCAAGAGCCACATGACCGCGAAGGAGGACCAGTGAGTATCAACCGAGTGTGCATCAGCGGCAACCTCACCCGCGACCCCGAGCTGCGCGCCACCGCCGGCGGAACCCAGGTTTTGTCCTTTGGCGTCGCCGTGAACGATCGTCGCCGCAACGCGCAGACTGGCGAGTGGGAGGACTATCCCAACTTTGTCGACTGCACCATGTTCGGCACCCGCGCCGAGGCCGTGAGCCGTTTCCTGGCAAAGGGAAACAAGGTCGCGATCGAGGGCAAGCTGCGCTACAGCTCTTGGGAGCGCGACGGCCAGCGCAGGAGCAAACTTGAGGTCATCGTCGATGAGATCGAGTTTATGAGCTCCCGTGGTGGCCAGGGTGGCTACGATCAGGGCGGTTACGCCCCCGCAGCTTCCGCGCCCGCAGCACGTCCCGCCGCGCCGGTGGCAACGCCGCCCGCGGTTGACGTCTACGATGAGGACATCCCGTTCTAAGGGTTGTTCGCCTATTTTTGAGTGAGAGGCGGCTTCGGCTCGCCGAAGTTGCCAAATGAAAGGTATTTTGACATGGCTAATGATTATTCTGCACGTCAGCCGCGTCGTAAGTACTGCCAGTTCTGCAAGGAGAACACTGAGTTCATCGACTATAAGGACACTCAGCTTCTCCGTAAGTACATGACCGACCGTGGCAAGATCAAGCCCCGTCGCGTCACTGGCGCTTGCACGCAGCATCAGCATGACATCGCCAACGCCATCAAGCGCGCCCGCGAGATGGCTCTCCTGCCGTACACCGTCCCCGTGGTTTCCTCTCGTGGCAACCGCGACCGCGGCTAAGAAGGGAGACGCATCATGAAGGTTATTCTTCTCGATGAGATCAAGGGCAAGGGCGGCGAGGGTGACGTCGTAGAGGTCGCTCAGGGTTACGCTGAGAACTTCCTGTTCCCCAAGAAGCTCGCTGTTGCCGCCACCAAGGGCAACCTCAAGCAGCTTGACGAGCGTCGCAACAACATCGCCAAGCGCGAGGCCGTCCGTCTGGCTACCGCCAACGAGACCAAGGCTGCCTTCGAGGGCAAGACGGTCACCGTTGACGTCAAGGTCGGCGACGAGGGCATCCTCTTTGGCTCCGTTACCGCCGCTATGATCGCTGACGCCATCAAGGACCAGCTCGGTATGGACATCGACCGCAAGCGCGTCGAGCTCGGTAAGCCCATCAAGGTTGCCGGTGCCCACACCGTTGCCATCTCGCTGTACCGCGAGATCAAGGCCGAGGTTGTCGTTCTCGTCGGCGTTACCGCCGAGGAGCTCGCTACCGAGGCTGAGGTTGAGGAGACCGCTGAGGTCGCCGAGGCCGAGACCGCCGAGGTCGAGACCGAGGCTGCTGCCGAGTAGCATTTGCTGCAACGCAACAATCTTGTTCTAAGAAGGGCGCTCTGGGAGACCAGGGCGCCCTTTTATTTTTAGCGCTATGCGAGCACCGTGGTGGGCGCCGTGAGAGCGGGGCATCTGTTTCTCACGTTTGGATGGTGTTCCATTTGGGGACCGTTCATTCGTTTGGTTCGGTGATGATTGATACGACACCGCCCCTTTTTGAACTGCGGCTGATACTATGGATGCTCGCAAGCGATATGAATGAGGATGCTCATGGCATATGACGATAGGGAGACGGGACTGACGGTCGAGGACCGCGGTTCCAAGTTGGGTCTTCCCCAAAACCAAGATGCAGAGGCTAATGTACTGGCCGCTATGCTGCTATCGCCTGAGGTGGTCGAAGAGGCTCAGGTGGAGCTGCAGCCCGATGATTTCTACCGGCCCATTCATAAGACCATCTATACCGCGATGGTCGATATGTACAACAGCCGTATTCCCATCGACTCCATCTCGCTGATTGATTATCTGCGAAGCATCAACAAGCTCGATGCCGTGGGCGGCGAGGCGTACATTTTGGAGCTGATGGGGCAGACGCTATCGCTCGTCAACTGGCAGCACCATGCCGCCATCGTGCGCCGCGATTCGATGCTGCGCGAGCTGATCGGCGCCACCAACGAGATTAACGCGCTGGCCTACAACGCTCCTACCGACACCAAAGAGGTCGTGGAGCTTGCCGAGAGTAAACTACTTAAGGTTACGGCGCGCGAGGTCAAGTCGAGCTATAAGACGCTGACCGAGTTTATGGTCGAGGCCTATAACGAGGCCGAGGAAGTGTGTCAGGCCGGCGGCCAGGCCGCGGGCGTGCCCACGGGCTTCCCGTCCCTCGACCGTATGCTCATGGGCTTCCGCGAAGGCCAGCTCATCATCATCGGCGCACGTCCTGCTGTGGGTAAGACGTCGTTCGCCCTGAACTTGGCGCTCAATGCCGCCGCTGCCGGCTATACCGTCGGCTTCTTCTCGCTGGAGATGTCGGGCAAGGAAATTGCGCAGCGCCTGATTTGCGCCTATGCCATGGTCTCGATTAGTGATTTTCGCATGGGTCGCATTAGCCCCGAGCAGTGGGCCAATATCAACGAGGCCACGCAGACCTTGTCCAAGCTCGATATTCTGATTGACGATACGCCCGGCACTACGGTGACCGAGATTCGCGCCAAGAGTCGCCGTATGCTCCATAACAAGGAGAAGGCCATCATTATCTTGGACTACCTGCAGCTGGTGAGTCCTCCGCCGGGCCGCCGCTCCGAGAGTCGTACCGTCGAGGTTTCGGAGATGTCGCGCGGCTTGAAGATCATGGCCAAGGAGCTCAAGATTCCGCTGATCGCGCTGTCGCAGCTGTCTCGTCAGGTCGAATCCCGTACCGGCAAGCGCCCGCAGCTTTCCGACCTGCGTGAATCGGGCTCCATCGAGCAGGACGCTGATATCGTTATGTTCTTGGACCGCTCCGCCGATGAGGCCGAGGCCTCGCGCGATGATCGACCCGACGAGGGCGTTACGCGTATCGTCGTGGCCAAGAACCGTTCGGGCCCGATCGGTGACGTCGACCTGATGTTCCTGCCGGCATCCACCAAGTTCTATGAGCTTGATGGGGCGCATACCGAGGAGTAGGACAGGCGCCCGTTGCACGGGTATACTGGGAATGTTTTGTGCTTCTGCGCGCCATCGTGGCGCACGGACAGTCCATGAATGTAAGGAGTAAACATGCCGTCAACCGTTTTGGTCGGTGCCCAGTGGGGCGATGAGGGCAAAGGTAAGATCTGCGACCTGGTCGCCGGCGACTTCGATGCCGTCGTGCGCTACTCGGGCGGCAACAACGCCGGCCACACCATCGTCGTCAACGGCAAGAAGTACGGCCTGCACCAGGTGCCCTCCGGCATCATGTATTCCGACCACGTGTCGGTGATCGGTAACGGCTGCGTCGTCAACCCCAAGGTTGTCCTTGAGGAGATCGACATGTTCGAGGCCGACGGCATCACCACCAAGAACCTCAAGATCAGCGGCAACGCGCATGTCATCATGCCGTACCACATCGATCTGGATGGCGCCTTTGAACAGAAGCTCGGCAAGAAGAGCATCGGTACCACCAAGCGCGGCATCGGTCCTTGCTATCAGGACAAGATGGCCCGTATTGGTCTGCGCATGCAGGACATGCTGGACGAGGAGCTGTTCCGCGACAAGCTGGAGACCGCTCTTGCCCGCGTGAATCCCGAGCTGGAGCTCATCTACAACCTGCCCACCTACACCGTGGACCAGATTTGCGACGAGTACCTGCCCATGGCCGAGCGCCTGCGTCCCTACATCACCGAGACGAGCCTGCTGCTCAACAACATGATCGATGAGGGTAAGGACCTGCTCTTTGAGGGCGCCCAGGCAACACTGCTCGATATCGACCATGGCACCTATCCGTTCGTGACGTCCTCTAACTGCACTGCCGGTGGTGCCATTACCGGCTCCGGCGTCGGTATGAAGAACGTTGACCGCGTGCTGGGCGTCATGAAGGCCTATATCACCCGCGTCGGTTCGGGCCCCATGCCCACCGAGCTTTCCTATGAGTCCGAGGCCGGCCACACGCTGACCGAGGAGGGCTATGAGTACGGCGTGACCACCGGTCGCCGCCGCCGCTGTGGTTGGTTTGACGGCCCCATCGCCAACTATGCCTCGCGCGTCAACGGTCTCACCGACATCGCCATGACCAAGCTCGACGTGCTTTCGGCCTTCGACACCATTAAGGTGTGCGTTGCCTATGACGTCGATGGCGAGCACTACACGAGCGTGCCCGAGCACCAGGTGCGCTTTGAGCACGCCAAGCCCATCTACGAGGAGCTCCCTGGCTGGAAGTGCGACATTACCGGTTGCCGCAGCTTTGACGAGCTGCCGCAGGAGGCTCAGGACTATGTGGCGTTTATCGAGGATCTGGCACACACCCGCGTGACGTTCATTGGCGTTGGCGCTGGTCGCGAGCAGATCATCAACCGATTCTGGAAGTAATCGGGACTATTTGGTTATTGCGATATACCCCTTTGCAGCCCAAGCGGGCGGCCGAGGGGTATATTTGCTTGCAAAGGGCTCGCGCGGAGCGGGCCATTTATCCATAGAGGAGGCACCCTTGAAGGCGGACACTCAAACCATCGACATCCTGTTGTTGGGCAGCGGCGGCCGTGAGCATGCTTTGGCAGCTAAGCTCGCAGCATCACCGCGCGCCGGCAAGCTCTACATCGCGCCGGGTAACGGCGGCACCGCGAGCTGCGGCGAGAACGTGGTTCTCGACGATTGCGATCCTGCGGCCGTGGCGACGTTTGCCCAGAGCCACGGATGCGGACTCGTGGTGATTGGCCCCGAGGCTCCGCTCGTGGCGGGCGTAGCCGATGCCGTGCGCGCGGCGGGCATTCCCTGCTTTGGCCCGGGTGCCGAGGGCGCTCAGATGGAGGGCTCCAAGCTTTTTTCCAAGCAGCTCATGGAGCGCGCCGGCATTCCGACGGCCGCCTACGGCTCGTTTACTGACGAGGCTTCGGCTCTTGCCTATGTGCGCGAGCAGGGTGCCCCGCTGGTTGTCAAGGCTGACGGCCTGGCCGCAGGCAAGGGCGTTATCGTGGCGACTGAGCTCGAGCAGGCCGAGGAAGCCGTGCGTGAGTGCTTTGGCGGAGCCTTTGGCGATGCCGGCAACACCGTTGTCATTGAGGAGATGCTGGTTGGCCCCGAGTGCTCGCTGCTGGCCTTTACCGACGGCAAGACCGTGCGCCCCATGGCCACCTCGCAGGACCACAAGCGCGCGCTCGAGGGCGACAAGGGCCCCAACACCGGTGGCATGGGCGTCTACAGCCCGGTGCCCATCGTGACCGACGAGGAGCACGCCACGATGGTGGCGGTCATGGAGCAGACCGTGGCCGAGCTTGCTGCCGAGGGCATCGACTACCGCGGTTGCCTGTACGGTGGCTTTATGCTCACCCCCGCCGGCCCCAAGGTGCTGGAGTTCAATGCTCGCTTTGGCGATCCCGAGACGCAGGTCGTGCTGCCGCGCCTCAAGAACGATCTGGTCGAGGTTATGCTCGCCTGCGCCAACTGCGAGCTTGATCAGATTGAGCTCGATTGGCGTGACGAGTGGGCTGTGGCTGTTGTTCTGACGAGCGCGGGCTACCCCGGCAGCTACGAGAAGGGCAAAGTCATCACCGGCATCGCCGATGCCGAGGCCATGGAGAACGTGACCGTGTATCACGCCGGTACCGCCGTGGTAGATGGCCAGCTCGTGACCAACGGCGGCCGCGTGCTTGCCGTGACCGCGCTGGGCGATACGTTCGAGAACGCTCGCAACCTTGCCTACGAGGCCTGCGAGAAGATCGATTTTGAGGGTAAGACCCTGCGTCACGACATTGGCCTGCGCGCACTGCGCGGCCGCGACGCCTGGGATGCCTAAAATCCGAGAGGAATGAGACGGATGGACGATAAGAACGAAGAGCTCGTGGACGCGCAGATTGTCGAAGAGGACAGCCGCATGTATGGACACGCCGAGGGCGAGCCTGGTGGCGAGGTGGCTGACGAGCCGGCACTGGTGCTGGGCGACGACGACCCGCACGATGCCGAGCTGCACGAGAAGATTCTTTCGGAGGAGTGCGCCTGGAAGGGCAAGATTCTCGACGTCCACCGTCTTGAGGTTGAGCTGCCCAACGGTCACCGCAGCGCCCGCGATATCGTTCGCCATCCGGGTGCGGCGGCCGTTGTGGCACTGACCGAGAGCGGCAAGATCGTGCTGGTGCGTCAGTACCGCACCGCCATCGATCGCGTGACGGTTGAGATTCCCGCCGGCAAACTCGATCCGGGCGAGGATCCGCTCGATTGCGCCAAGCGGGAGCTGCACGAGGAGACGGGCTTTAGGGCCGGCCGTATTCGCTTTTTGACATCGATTGTCACGACCTGCGGTTTTTGCGACGAGATCATTCACATCTACCTTGCTACCAAGCTCGAGTTTGATGCGCCCAACCCCGACGATGACGAGTTTGTCAACGTTGACCTGGTGCCGCTGCACGAGCTGATCGACGCCGTGCTCGACGGCAAGATCGAAGACGCCAAGACCGTCGTGGGCGCCTTGGCTTGCGACAGTATCGCACATAGACTAGGCGGAGCCGAGCTGTAACGAGTGGGGATAGCCCTGGGACAAGAACTACAGATTACTTTGTCCCAGGGCCTTATGTTGCTGATATTTCTTTGAGGATCACATGCTGAAGCGTTTTCTTTCGTATTACAAGCCCCAGATGGGGCTTTTTGTTGCCGATACTGTTTGTGCTCTGGTGCTTGCCGCCATTGACCTGGCGTTCCCTATCATTCTGCGCAATCTGACTGGAGGGTTGTTTACCCAGGGCCAGGCTGCCATTATGCAGGCGCTTGGTATGATCGCGGTGGGCCTGGTGCTAATGTATGCCATCCGTTGCGTCTGTCGCTACTTTGTGAGCTATTGGGGCCACGTGATGGGCGCGCGCATGGAGTCCAAGATGCGCGAGGACCTGTTTGACCAGTACGAGCGCTTTAGCTTTGCATACTTCGACCGCAACAGCTCGGGCGATATGATGAGCCGCGTGGTCAACGACCTATTTGATATCTGTGAGGCGGCGCATCACGTACCCGAGTGGATCATCATCTGCGGTATCGAGATTATCGGCTCGTTTGTGATCCTCTTTACCATCGCCCCGGTGCTGGCGCTTGCCATGGCCGTGGTGACGGTGGCGTTTGCGGTCGTCATGTTTTGGCAGAACATACGCATGCGTGAGGTCTTTAGCGACAACCGCAAAAAGATCAGCGGCATTAATGCGCAGCTGCAGGATTCGCTGGCGGGCATGCGCGTGGTCAAGAGCTTTGCCAACGAGGAGACCGAACGCTCTAAGTTTCGCGCCTCGAACGACCGCTACCTTTCTTCCAAGGAGAACATGTACCACGCCATGGGCGTCTATACCGCGACGTATGGCCTGCTCTCGGGCGTGCTCTATGTGATCGTAGTACTGCTGGGCGGCTGGCTGGTCGCCCAGGGACAGCTGCAGGCGGTCGATATGGCGACCTTCGCGCTCTACATTTCACTGTTCTGCACCCCGCTCGAGACGCTCGTCAATTCGGCCGAAACGTATCAGAAGGCCATCGCCGGCTTTAAGCGTATGGACGAGGTACTTTCGACTGCCCCCGATATTCAGGATAGGCCGGGTGCCGTGGATCTGCGGGTGACGGCGGGCGCTGTTGAGTATCGCGACGTGTGCTTTAGCTATGAGGATGTTGAGTTGGGCGAGGGCGGCGCCGACGGACGCCCTGTTATCGACCATATGGACTTGTCTATCAAGCCCGGCCAGACCATCGCGCTGGTTGGTCCCTCGGGCGGCGGCAAGTCTACGACTTGTTCGCTGCTGCCGCGTTTTTACGACGTGGCTGACGGATCTATCAGCATCGACGGTCAGGATGTGCGCGACGTGACGCAACAGAGTTTGCGCCGTGCTATTGGCCTCGTGCAGCAGGATGTCTACTTGTTTGACGGTACGATTGGCGAGAATATCGCCTACGGCAAGCCGGGCGCTACGGCGGATGAAATCGCCGAGGCCGCTCGCCGCGCCAATATCGATGCCTTTATCGAGTCGCTGCCGCAGGGCTATGACACGATTGTGGGCGAGCGCGGCAGCCGTCTTTCGGGTGGGCAGAAGCAGCGCGTCGCTATCGCGCGCGTGTTTCTCAAGAATCCCAAAATCTTGATCTTGGACGAGGCGACGAGCGCTTTGGATAACGAGAGCGAGGAAGCGGTTCAGGAGTCGCTCGAAGAGCTGGCGCGCGGCCGTACTACGATCATCATCGCCCACCGTCTTTCGACTATTAAGCATGCTGACGAGATTGCGACTGTCGAGCATGGTCGCGTTGTGGAACGTGGCACGCATGAGCAGCTTCTCGTCCGCGGCGGCACCTATGCCCGTTACTATCGAATGCAGTTCGAAGGTGCGCGTGCGCACGAGCTCGACTGATTGATATGACAGGAAGTTTATGGCTGAGAAGAACCCTTTGACTCCGGAAGAAGTGACGGAGTTATTCTCCGAGATCGACGCATCCGGCGTTTTGGATCCGACGCTTGCCAAAAAGCGCACCGAGCGCATGCGCGAAAAAGAGGCTGCCGTCAAGCGCGGCGACAAGGCGGCGTTGGCGCAGCTTCGCAGCGAGGATCGCGCGAGCCAGGCAAAACATATCGACCCGTTGTCCGAGGACGACCCTTCTGGTTCGCAGGTGAGTCATACCATTACGAAGACTGCCATGGCTGTGGTCATCGGCATCCTTGTGCTGATTGTTGGCATGCAGATTGGCTACGGCGTGATGCGACGCCTGAACACCGCCAATCTGTCCGAGAGCGTTTCGGTCGATTCCGTTTCTACAGCACTCAAGGGTGGACTCGAGTGGGGCAACGGCTTTACGCAGTTCCCGCTCGACTTTACCGTCGATGAGGCCGATGAGCGTACTGGTACGGTCGAGGTGACGGTGTTGGACACATCGTCTGCCAACGAGCTCGAGCTGCTGTCCAACGGGCAGATCCAGGCGGCGGCGCTTGCGACCAACGCCCTGCTCAACGACAAGATCGACCGTGTGGTGTACAACGTGCACGCCTATATCGATGAGGACAGCAATATCCAGCATGATTCCTTCTTTGGCATGTTTCCCGCTCGGGGGCACCAGAGCGCCATCCTGACGTTCGTCTGGACCAAGAGCTCGTCCAACGCCACGAATATTGACTGGAAGATGCGCATCGTAAGCATGGACGACACCATTGCCGAGCGCATTCAAAAGCAGGTGAACTCGGTGTCGTCGCTGATTGAGGATCCGGCGGTGAGCCAGACCAAGATTGACGAGGAAAAGGCCGAACGTGACCTGGAGCATCGTCTGCATGGCCGCGAGATTTTCCGCGGCGGCAAGCCCGATCGCACACCGTCAGATCTGCTGGAGCAGGACAAATAAGACGCCATCATCCCGTGTGAGCCAAACGACCACGCGGGATGATTTTTCTGGGACGGGGATTAATAAATCATTCTGTCATGTATGCGGTTGGCGACAAAGCCCTGCTCTCAGAATGATTCTTTAATCCCCGTCCTAGAAAAATCATTATGCATAGAAAGTCATAATTATCATTTCGTAAACATTTCGATGAAATTAACGCTATGGCGCATACTTGCGGTTACAATACCGCGAGGCCTAACTACCAACCTTTAAGCCGGTCCTGTGAGACCGGGAAGGAGAATTATGGCGAACAACCATACCGCGGGCACTGCTGCCCGCACCATCGCGCCCAGCGAACTTTGCCAGCGTATGCTGGCAAAAACCAGCAAGGGCGTCTGCGGTCCCTGCATCCTGTACCTTGAGGATGGGACCATTTTTTATGGACGTGCATGCGGCGCCGAGGGCACCGCGACCGGCGAAGTCTGCTTCAACACCTCGCTCGAGGGTTATTTTGAGGTCATGACCGATCCGAGCTATGCCGGCCAAATCGTAACCATGACCTATCCGCAGATCGGCAACTACGGCATCGACGAGACCGACGTCCAGTCGGCCTTTCCCGGTGACGCCGCTCGCACTGCGAGTGCTCCGGCCATGCGTGGCATGATCGTACGCGACATGTGCGGCACGCCTTCTAACTGGCGTTCTGCCGAAAGCGTGCCGGAGTACCTGCGCGCCCACGGTATCGTCGCCATCGAGGGCGTCGACACCCGCGCCTTGGTGCGCCACCTGCGCGACAACGGCTCCAAGATGGGCATTATCTCGACCGAGGTCTTTGACGTCGACGAACTTGCCGAGCGTCTGGCCGCAGCCCCCACGTTGGTGGGCGAGAACCTGGTCAAGACCGTAAGCTGCCCTGAGCCCCATGACTTTGCTGCGAGCGACCTGCCTGCTACGCATGACTTTGCGCTCACCCCCGCCGCCTCTGCCCGCCACAAGGTGGTTGCCTACGACTGCGGCGTGAAGCGCGGCATTCTGGAGGGCCTGGTCCGCGCCGGCTGCGATCTCACCGTCGTGCCGTGGGATACGCCCGCGAGTGAGGTGCTCGGCATGAATCCCGATGGCGTCTTTTTGTCCAACGGCCCCGGCGACCCCGATGCCGTGGTAGAGACCTACGAGCAGGTGCAGCAGCTGATTGGCAAGGTGCCGGTCTTTGGTATTTGCCTGGGCCATCAGATGATCAGCCTGGCTTGCGGCGCTCAGATGGAAAAGCTTAAGTTCGGTCACCGCGGTGGCAACCAGCCGGTTATGAACCTGGTGAGCCGCCGTGTGGAGATTACTGCGCAAAACCACGGCTTTGGCCTGTTGTTCCCCAGCCTGGGCAAACTGATCCCTGAGCTCTCCGGAGGCGAGACCGAGCATGCGGCCGACGGTGACCTGCGCGCCTGGGTGCGCCGCGGTATCGCGCCGGTCGTGATGAACGAGCGCTTCGGCCGCATTCGCCTGACGCATGTGAACCTCAACGACGGCACTGCCGAGGGTATCCAGCTGCTCGACGCGCCGTGCTTCTCGGTGCAGTACCACCCCGAAGCCTCGCCCGGCCCCACCGATGCCCACTATCTCTTTACCGCCTTTACGCGACTCATGGACGGCGAGGAGAACTACCTGGACATCGACACCGCGAAGGACCGCCTCGCCGGCTGGAATTTCGCCGAGTCCGAGAACGTTGCGACCGAGGAGAACTAACATGCCTAAACGTACTGACATCAAACGTATCCTCGTCATTGGTTCGGGCCCCATCGTTATCGGTCAGGCCTGTGAGTTTGACTACTCCGGTGCCCAGGCCTGCAAGGTGCTCAAGGAGGATGGCTTTGAGGTCATCCTGGTCAACTCCAACCCGGCAACCATTATGACCGACCCGGGTCTTGCCGACCGCACCTATGTCGAGCCCATCACCGCCGAGTTCATTGAGCGCGTGATTAAGAAGGAACGTCCGGACGCGCTGCTGCCCACGCTGGGCGGCCAGACCGGTCTGAACGCCGCCGTCGAGCTGGCAAAGGACGGCACGCTCGACAAGTACGGCGTCGAGATGATCGGTTGCGACCTGGCCGCCATCGAGCGCGGCGAGGACCGCAAGCTCTTTAACGAGGCCATGGCCGAGATCGGCCTGGAGGTCGCGCGCTCGGGTTACGCCTATAGCGTCGCCGACGCCGAGACCATCGCCGAACGCGTGGGCTATCCCTGCGTGCTGCGTCCGAGCTTTACCCTCGGCGGTGCCGGCGGCGGCATCGCGCATACCCACGAGGAGCTCGTCTCCATCGTGAGCCAGGGCTTGGAGCTCTCGCCTGCCCACGAGGTGCTGGTCGAGGAGTCTATCGAGGGCTGGAAAGAGTACGAGATGGAGGTCATGCGCGACCACGCCGGCAACGGCATCATCGTGTGCTCCATCGAGAATCTCGACCCCATGGGCGTGCACACCGGCGACTCCATCACGGTGGCGCCGGCGCAGACCCTGAGCGACCTTGAGTACCAGCGCATGCGTGTTGCGTCGCTCGCCATTCTGGAGAAGATCGGCGTCGAGACCGGCGGATCCAACGTGCAGTTTGCCGTGAATCCCCAGACCGGCCGCCTTATTGTCATCGAGATGAACCCGCGTGTGAGCCGTTCGTCCGCACTGGCCTCCAAGGCCACGGGTTTCCCCATCGCTAAGGCCGCCGCTCGCCTGGCCGTGGGCTACACGCTCGACGAGATTGTCAACGACATCACCAAAGCCACGCCTGCCTGCTTTGAGCCCACGATCGACCACTGTGTGGTCAAGGTGCCGCGCTTTGCCTTCGAGAAGTTCAAGGGTACCGACCCCACGCTCACCACGCGCATGAAGGCCGTGGGCGAGATCATGGCGATCGGCCGCACCTTCGAGGAAGCCTTTGGCAAGGCCATGCGTTCGCTGGAGGATGGGCACCAGGGTATTTGCGCCGGTGGCAAGGAAGGTGCCGACAAGCTGAGCGACGATGAGCTTGCTCAAGCCGTGGCAACGCCGACCGAGCATCGCATTTTCTTTGTGGTCGAGGCCCTGCGCCGTGGTTGGGACATCGCCCACATCCATGCCATCTGTGGCATCGATCCGTGGTACCTCAACCGCATCAACGACATGGTGCAGGTTCAGGAGAGCATCCGCGGCCTGCGTGTGGAGGACATTGACGCCGACGCGATGCGCCTGCTCAAGCAGTATGGCACGAGTGACGCCGAGATTGCCGCGCTGACCGGCTCGGACGAGCGCTTTGTGCGCGCTTACCGCAAGGGTCTGGGCGTGGTCCCCAGCATGAAGACGGTCGATACCTGCGCCGCCGAGTTCTCGAGCGCTACGGAATACCACTACAAGACCTACGAGAACATCTACCGCACGAGCCCTGTCGCCAAGAAGTGCGTTGCCCCCGACGAGACCACGCCGGCAGATAAACCCAAAGCGATGATTCTGGGTGCCGGCCCCAACCGTATTGGCCAGGGTATCGAGTTCGACTACTGCTGCGTGCATGCGAGCTATGCACTGGCGGCCCGCGGCTTTGAGACCATCATGGTCAACTGCAACCCCGAGACCGTCTCGACCGACTACGACACGTCCGACCGCCTGTACTTTGAACCGCTCACCTACGAGGACGTCATGGACGTCATTGACGTTGAGCGTCCCGACGGCGTCGTGGTGACGCTTGGCGGCCAGACCCCGCTTAAGCTGGCGCGTATGCTCGAGGAGAGTGGCGTCAACATCATGGGCACCAAGCCAGACGCCATCGACTTTGCCGAGGACCGCGAGCGCTTTGCCGCTCTGCTCGACAAGCTGGGCATTATGTACCCGCCGGCGGGCCAGGCAACCTCATTTGAGGAGACATCGGCTACCCGCTGCTGGTGCGTCCGAGCTACGTGCTGGGCGGCCGCGGCATGATGATCGCCTACGATGCCGAGCATCTGCGCGATTACATGGCCGAGGCTGCACGCATTAGTCCCGACTACCCGGTGTACCTGGACCGCTTCCTGGAGGGCGCAATCGAGTCCGACGTCGACGCTCTGTGCGACGGCGAGGAGGTCTACATCGGCGGTATTCTGGAGCATATCGAGGAGGCTGGCATTCACTCCGGCGATTCCGCGACCTGCATTCCGCCGTTTAGCTTTAGCGAGAGCCTGCAGGCGAAGCTCCGCGAGACCACGCGCCGCATCGCGATGGCGCTGGGTGTCCGCGGCCTGGTCAACGTGCAGTACGCCATCAAGGGCGAGACCGTCTACGTGATCGAGGCCAACCCGCGCGCAAGCCGTACCGTACCGTTTATCTCCAAGGCCACCGGCGTGCCGCTGGCCAAGTGCGCCGCGCGCATCATGGCGGGCGATTCTATCGCGAGCCTGGGGCTGCCGAGCGATGAGCGTCAGCTGGAATGGTTCTGCATGAAGGAGGCCGTCATGCCCTGGGGCCGTTTCCCGGGTGCCGACGTTATCCTGGGGCCCGAGATGAAGTCGACGGGCGAGGTCATGGGCATTGCCAAGAGCTATCCCGAGGCATATGCCAAGACGCAGCTGGCTATTGACTACAAGCTGCCTGATCCCAGCAGCGGCAAGGTATTCATTAGCGTGTGCGACCGCGACAAGCGTCACATCCTTTCGGTCGCGCGCATCCTGCGCTATCTGGGCTTCGATATCTGCTCCACCGAGGGCACGGCGCGCGTGCTGCGCGGCGGCAACGTGACGTGCGAGATTGTGGAGAAGATCAGCGGCCCGCACGACGGCGAGCGTCCCAACATCGGCGACCTGATTGCCGACGGCAAGATCGCGGTGATCATCAACACGCCGTACGGTCCGGGTTCGCGCGGCGACGGCTATCTGCTGCGCACCGAGGCCGTCCGTCGTGGCGTGACCTGCGTGACGGCGATGTCTGCCGCCAACACGTATGTGAGCGCCATCGAGGCTGTGCGCGAGGACCAGCAGGGTCACGGCAGCGCCAACGACATGGGCATGGACGTCATCGCCCTGCAGGACCTGCCGCAGCACACGGTGTAGGTCGAGCTGTCCGGCCGGGGCGGGAGGGGCCGAGTTTCCCCCTTTCGCTCCGGCTGCAGGCAGAGTCGCTCAGGGGGAAACTCGGCCCCTCCCGCCCCGGCTTGTGGTGACTTGGCTGCACCGTGTACTGTCGAAGGGGCTTTGCGCGATGACTGGGGCTGAGAAATAAAGTGAGTGTGGGTCCTCCGGTGAATGCAACTCACCGGAGGACCTTTTTGTTGCCTGTTGAGCGTGTCGCTGGACAGTTAGTTCAGATATGTATTTTTGAGAGGGTGGATGAAGGCCGATTTGGACTCAATTGGGCTGTTTGTGATGTGCCGAAGCGCTAAAAGAGGTTCGCTCAAGGGCGAATAATTCCAATAATAAGCCCGCGGTGAATTCCAAACGGCAGTTTTACGCTCAAGGGGCGGGTAATAAATACATATCTGAACAAACTGTCCACCACCTGCTATTACTCCTCTTTAACCCCTCTAATCTACCGTTCACCACAGCAATATCGCACAGGGTGCGAGGCCAAACTTTATGAAAAAAATGTGGCAGAAAACGAATTGTGTCCGTTCGCCTGCGCAAAAAGGACGCCTGTCGAATCGATGTTAACGTACTCATACAAGTGAAGCATACTTTCCAATACTTGTTTACGCTGTGTGCAGCATGTCGCGAGAGGCGGGCGCTATGGCCGACCGTGTTGAATTGTATGGAATGGACGTTGAGGGGGGGCGAAACCTCAGCGTCATATGATGAGCGGCCGTGCTCATGCAAAGGCGGCGGGCGATTGTCGTAATCGTCGTCGGCTTCCGATGCGCGCTGTGCTCGGACTTGCCGCCGCGCTTGTGGTTGCGTCGGCTCCCGCGGCTCTGCCGGTCTCGGCATATGCTGCCGGTACGACGGCGACCGCCGATGACCAGACGAACGCAGTTGTCATAAATGTGCGTGATTACGGCGTCGTCGCGGATAGCGGCGAAGACGCCGAGCCCGGCATCGTCAAGGCGCTCGAGGAGGCCAAGAAGGCGACGGACGCGGGCAAGTCGGTGGTCGTTTCGTTCCCCAAGGGTCGTTACGACATCTATCCCGATAAGGCGTTCAAGCGCACGCTGTATGTTTCGAACACCACCGGTGCAGACACCTCGGTGGCCGAGAAGAGCATCGGCATCCTCGTCGAGGGCATGAACAACGTCACGATCGAGGGCAATGGTTCGCAGTTCATGTTCCACGGCAAGATGACGACGTTTGCCGCACTCGAGAGCGAGAACGTGACCTTCCGCAACTATTCGGTCGACTTCCAGGTTCCCACGGTGGTGGATGTGACCGTCGAGTCGGTCGAGGGCAACTCGGCTATTGTGTATGTTCCCGAGTGCTATAACTACCGTGTCGAAAACGGTGGCGTCACCTGGTCGAGCGATGCGAGCCCCTATTCGGGCGAGACGTATTGGTCCACCCGCAATGCTATGAATTACACCCAGCGTTACGACACGGTGAGCGGCCTGACCTGGCGCGGCGACACCAACAATAACCCGCTGTTCCGCAATTCGACCATCACCGATGCCGGCAATCACCGCCTTAAGATCACGTGGTCGAACAGACCCGACGAGGTACGTCCGGGCATGTGCTATCAGATGCGTCCGACCAAGCGCGACCATCCGGGCACATTCCTCTGGAAGAGCAAAAATGTGGTGCTGAGCAATCTCGATATCCACTTCCTGCATGGCTTTGGCATGGTGGGGCAGTCGTCCGAGAACATTACGCTCGACGATGTCGACTTCCAGGCCGACATGACGCGCGGTCACACCACGACCGGTTACGCCGACTTTATCCAGATGTCTGGCTGCAAGGGCAACATCGAGGTCAAGAACTGCTCGTTCTCTAACCCCCATGACGACCCAATCAACGTGCACGGCACGTATCTGCAAGTCACGCGTCGTATTTCTGATCACAAGATCGAGGTGACCTACCAGCATCACGAGACGTCTGGTTTCCCGAACTACTTTGTGGGCGACAAGGTCGAGTTCTTCCAGAAGAGTAATCTGCTGCAGGCGACCTCGGGCCAGTACACCGTTACCGCGGTTGATGGACCGGACGGTCGTGGCGGTTCGATGGGCGAGGGCTCCGGTAGCCTCACGAAAATCATCCTGACGTTTGAAGAGGCCCTGCCCGAGGAAGTGCGCGCGAACAGCTGCGTGGCGGAGAACGTTACCTACACGCCGTCGGTGTACATTCACGACAATGTCTTTAAGGAGACGCCCACCCGCGGCGTGCTGGTGACGACCCGTGGCAAGGTTCGCATCGAGAACAACATGTTTGACGGCATGGGTATGGCCGCAATCTTTATCTCGGACGACAACAACAGCTGGTATGAGTCTGGCCATGTCGAGGATGTCACGATTTCGGGCAATGTCTTTAAGCGCGGCGCCGCCCAGGCCATCCTCGTCGATCCCACGAGGTATCCCACAGGCAGCGATCAGACCGTGCACCGTGGCATCAAGATCGAGAACAATACGTTCTTTACATCGAACGGCTCGCAGACATGCATGGCGGTGGACGCAAAGAGCGTCAACGGGCTGAGCGTCATGAACAACCGTTTCCTGCGTCTCGATGCTGGCGTGCAACTGCAGCTGGCCGAAGGCTCCTCTGAGCTTACCGTGGGTCAGAATGCCCAGCTCTCGGCAACGGCATCCTCGAGCGCCATCGATGGTCAGCTGTTCTGGATGGGACACTGCCGCAATGTGGAGTTCGCGGGCAACGAGTACGACGGTGGACTCAACGCGCGCCTTTCGGCTGCGGGCATGGATCCGTCCAACGTGACGTTTACCGATGACGCCGCTAAGCTCAACGCCGATTCCAAGCAGGCAACCGGCGACGAGGTCGTGTGTGAGTCGAGTGACCCTGCCGTCCTGACGGTCTCCTCTAACGGAACGGTGACTGCCAACGCTCCTGGCACCGCAACGGTGACGATGCGCGTGCGCAGCGGTTCGCGACTGGTGTATGGCGGTTCCAAGACGTTTACGGTAAGTGGCGACGCCGATGCCGCTCGGGCAGAGGATGCTGTCGCGGCCGAGGCCAAGACCGCTGCAGTTTCTTCGGACGCATTCTTGGCCGAGGACTCTTCGGTGACGGGCACGGCTGCGGGCATTACCTTTAGCCCCGAGACGACCGGTTACTTTACTACCGCCACTACGCAGGAGCGCGCGCTCAGTTATCACTTTGCCGCGCGTGACGCAAATGCGAAGATTACGGCTACATTCAATGGCGCTGCCGTCGAGGCCACCGGCACCGCAACGCTTGGCGCGGGCATTAACGTGCTCGAGGTGACGGTCGCGGCTCCCGATGGCATCACGACGCGTACGTATCGTTTCGTTGTGCTCCGCTCGGGCGACAGCGCTGCGGCGCTTGCATCGCTGACGGTGGATGGCGCCGTGGTGGAGCTTAAAGATGGCGAGTATGCCTATGCCGTGCGCAAGGACGAAGCCGGCGAGGCCGTTATTGCAGCCCAGGCCACCTCTGCGACGAGCCGCGTGCTTCTGAGCGCCAACGGCGGCGATATTGCCGACGGTCACGTGCAGCTGCACGCCGGTCTCAACAAGGTGTCGATTCTCGTTGTGCCCGAGACGGGCGCCGAGCCGACTCGTTACGAGCTGTCCATCAAGGTCCCGCAGGCGGATAACGCCGTGCTCGAGCAGCTTTCGATCGACGGGGCGTCGCTCGATTCCGCATTTGATTCCGATACCCTTGAGTATCATGCTACGACCAACGTCTCCGAGCTCACGCTTGCGGCGCAAGCCCAGGAGTCAAAGGCCACCGTTGAGCTCGTGATGGGCAAGACCGTCGTCGCTAAAGGAACGGGTAGCCTTACCGCACCGTTTGCCGTGCGTACGGGTGAGACCCCGGCACAGGTCCGCGTCACCTCGCCCGATGCGTCTGAGGTGCGTACCTATAAGGTCCACATTCTGGCGACCGGCAAGCTGTATCTGTCCGATATGGTGTGGTCGAGCGCTACGGCTGGCGATAACCGCGAGGTAAAGCGCGATGCCAGCGTTGACGGCGCCGACCTGACCCTTTGGAACGGCAAAGAGGCCAAGACGTTTGAGAAGGGTCTGGGAACCCACGCAAATTCCGAGATCCAGATTGACCTGACGGGCCGTGGCTACACCACGTTTAACGCACAAGTGGGCGTTGACTACGAGACCAACTCGAAGCCCAATGAGGCTAACGTGATCTTTGAGGTCTACGTCGATGGCGTAAAGCGCTTTGAGAGCCCAGTCATGCATACGGGCGACGCTTTCGTATCGACGGGCGACATTGATGTGGCCGACGCCTCGACGCTCAAGCTCGTTGCGCGCGGCAAGGACAATATCTATAGCGCTCACGCCGACTGGGCAGACGCAAAGCTCTCAAAGGTCTTTGAGGTGAAGCGTTACGCGGTGAAGGCTGCTTCTGCGAACGACGAGGCGGGTTCTGTGGCGCTCGAGGGCGTCGATGACGACGGAACCGTAGAGGTCGCTGCAAAGGTGACCGCGCAGGCAGAGGCAAAGGAAGGCTACGTGTTTGCCGGTTGGTTTAATGCGGACGGCGAGGCTCTGAGCGATGACGCGGAGTACACGTGGACGGTGTATGCGGACGCATCGATTGAGGCCCGCTTTACCAAAAAGGGGACCGATTCCGGCTCCGGCGGTAACCAGGGCGGCACCGGCGGCGGTGACCAGGGCACGGGTGGCTCCGGTAACACCGGCAACGGCAGTAGCCAGGGAACCGGCGGAGCTTCCTCGAACCAGACCGGTTCGGGCAACACGGCGGCGGGCGTCAATAAGCCCAGCAAGCCCTCCAAGGATAAGCGGGGACTTGCGCAGACGTCCGACGATTCACTGATGTTCATGGTGACCTTTGGCATGGCTGCTGCGCTGTGCTTGGCCATCGGCGTTAGGCTTCGTCGTAATTCGATGCGTGCCTAGGCGTTCTACAGTCAAGAGGCCGTTTCGGTAACAAGCCGAAACGGCCTCTTTTTATCAGCCAACGTACGTCATGGCAACCCCCGGTAGGTCGAAGGTGCTCTGCGGCGGCCCGGTGTTTTCATCTGAACGACTTTGCGTAGCAACCGGAGTGAAGATGAAAACACCGGGCCGCTGCAGAGCACCCACAGACCGCAGGGACGGGAGCAGCTATACTACTCTCAGTAGTTAAGGGTCGCGGATTCGCCGCGTCACCGCTCTCAACAGGAGGTCTTTATTTATGGCAGATCAGAAGCCGGTTGTCGGGATCATCATGGGCTCCAAGTCCGATCTGGGCGTTATGGAAGGCTGCACCGCCGAGCTCGAGGCGCTGGGCGTGCCCTATGAGCTCGTGATTGCAAGCGCGCACCGCACGCCGGCGAAGGTTCACGAGTGGGCTTCGACTGCTGCCGATCGCGGTATCAAGGTGATTATCGCCGCCGCCGGCAAGGCCGCTCACTTGGGCGGTGTCGTGGCTGCCTTTACGCCGCTGCCGGTTATTGGTGTTCCTATGAAGACGAGTGACCTGGGCGGCATGGATTCGCTGTTGTCGATGGTGCAAATGCCTTCGGGCGTGCCCGTAGCCTGTGTTGCCATCAACGGCGCCAAGAACGCCGCTATCTACGCCACACAGATTCTGGGCGCTTGCGACCCCGAGTATCGTACGGTCATTGAGAAAATGAAACAGGAGATGGCTGACGCGTAAGATTGCCACCATTCCTTTTGTGCCATAAGGAGAGTTATGTCCGACTATCAGGGAAAACGTTTTAGGTCCTCTCAAATCCCCGACCCTTCAAAGCCCGCTGACGGCCGTGCGCCTCAGCAGGGTCGGGCATCCTCTCCCCAGCATGCCCGTGCCCCACGCCCCGTGGTGCCGACAGGGCAGCGCCGCCAGCGCCAGAATACGCCTGCCGCATACCGTCCTTCGGCGTATAGCACGGCGAAATCGCCGCAGCGTACTACGCCACCGGCCCATAAGGACTCGGCGGGACATGTCCAACAGCCGCGCAAAAAACGTCGGTCGATTTTCCCTATCTTGCTCATCATTGTCGGAATCGGATTGATTGTTGCCGCAGCGGCTATCTACATCAATGCGCAAATTGGCTACAAACAGGCAAGCGACTCGTATGCAAAGATCGAGAAACAATATGTGAGCGATAAGGATGGCAGCGGCATCCCCGTCGTTGATTTCGATGCCCTTGCGCAGACGAACCCCGAGATTGTCGGCTGGATTTACGTTCCGGATACTGCTATCAATTATCCGGTGGTTCAGGCCAACAATAACTCCAAGTACCTCAACACGTTGTTTGACGGTACATCCAACGCTTCCGGTGCAATTTTCCTGGACTGCGACGATACGGCCCCCGGTATGGTGGACCAGCAGACCACGATCTATGGCCATCATATGAACGACGGCTCGATGTTCAACATTATTTCGGACACGACCGACCAGGCAAAGTTCGATAGCATCGAGTATGTGTACTACATTACGCGCGACGGTACGTATAAACTCAAGCCGCTCGTGACCAAGATTGTCGAGGATACGTATAACAAAGCACGTACACCGAGCTTCGATGGCGAAGACGGTCTAAAGAACTATCTTTCCGAAATGCTGGATGGAGCATCGGCGAAGGCCGATGATGCGAGCGATCGTGCGTCTTCGGCAACCAAGGCCGTAACGCTCATCACCTGCCGCTCCCTTTCCTTTAGCGACACGCGTGCCGTGATGGTGCTCACGCCGGTTGAAGAATAAATTGCCCGAGGGTGGCTAATTTGGGACGGGGATCTTTTAGTCGCTCTCATTCTGTTTGACAGAGAATCTGGCTGGTAATCGAAGGGTAGCTATAAGGAACCCCGCCCCAAGGCTACTCGACGACAATAAGGGGAAATGATGCTTGAGAATGGCAAGATGATGCCTTCGGTCGATGTCTGGCTGCGCGAGGCCAAGGCCGACGCCTCGGCACCGGCGTGCGGTATGTACCTGACGCATAACGGCGTGGTGCGCGCAACGCCCAAGTCTGAGGCCCGTGGTGTCAAGACCGATGGCGTGGCGCCGGGTCATAAAGTAAGCGGCATGGTGTTTGGCTACGACGCCGACAAGGTACGGTCTGCCATCGAAGCGACGCGTGCGATGCCCGGCATCGGCTATGTGCGCGTATGGCTGGCGAGCGGTGAGCTTGCCGTGGGCGATGACATCATGCTTGTGCTTATTGGAGGGGATATCCGCCCGCATGTGGTCGATGCGCTGCAGTCGCTCGTCGGCGCCATCAAGAACGAGTGCGTGAGCGAGGTCGAGCGCGAGGCGTAAGGCCTCGTCGGCAATCCGAGTCTGTCTATAGCGAAAGCCCGCCGGCAGTTCATGTAGATCTGCCAGCGGGCTTTGATGTGTTGGAGCTATTTTGCTCTGGCGTTTGCTACACGCGTGTGGCGTCCTTGGGGCTCATGGTCATACTCTGAAAACGGTTCTCCATATATTCGTTATCGAAATGCTTGTCATAGAACTGTGCGACGGGAATATTTCGAACGGTTCCGTTGACGCGCTGATACCAATAGTCGAGCGATTGCAACGTCATGACGCCGTCGATCAACATGACGGCGGTCAGGATGACGGTAGCAGAGTAGCGGCGTTTCCATGGAATCATATTGATGAGCTTAAGCAGGCGCGGCAGCAAGACCTTGATCCAGATGAGGCCACCCAGGCCCCACATGCAGGCAAACGGCGTGCATGTGCGTCCCCCGGTCAATACCGCGATGGGATCGGGCATGCCGAATAGCCTAATGTGTGAATAGCTCCACGACACCACGCCAAATGAGGTCTGCATAAACCAGCCTACAAACACCTCGAAAGCGCCGCCGATCAGGGCGCTTACCAGGAAAATGATCACAGGATTCTTTTTATAGAAGCGGTTGAGCGCCATGGTCATGAGCACCGCGCCAAATCCGTAGATGGGGCTAAAGGGGCCAAATAGCATACCGGCACGGTCCTGATAGACGCCGGGATCGACGACGACCATATGCCAGACTTCCTCGAGAATGAGACCTAACACGCTGCAGACGAAGAATACCCAGAACAGGTTGAAGTAGTTGAGCTTGATGTAGCCCTCGCCGGTTTCGTCGCGGCCGAGCATCCCCTCGGCGGCGGCATCGCGGTCGAGCATCTCTTGCAGACGGCGCTGCAGTTCGCGCTCCTGGCGTAGCGTGGGGTCGACGGTGGCCGACAGCGCAATGAGGATGACAAGCTGGACGGCGGGGCGCAGCAGGAAGGGTCCGATACCCTGGAGCATCACGTCAACTAAAAGCTCCACGACGGTAAATGCGATGAGGACGTAAGACAGGCGGGCGGCATTGCGCCGCTGGTCCTTGATGAGGTCCAGGCCAAAGACGATCAAGATGATCGCGCTTGCCGCCGAGAGCATAATGCCGGCGACGATAAGGCCAACCGCGACCAGGGTGTTATCACCGAGCTTAGCGGCGGCGTTGCCGTTAATGAGTGCGGTGATGACCTGCCACATAAAGACGGCGACTGACGGGAGCGTGCCCACGCCAGATAGGGTGCACAGGACTGCGTAGACCTTGATGATAAGGGGGATCTTCTTGGCCTCCGTGGTGCTGGGGACACTGGGGTCGAGTTGATTTCGATCCATACACTACCTTTCTCGTCTTGTAGTAGCCTACAAGGATACGCCGACGACCAGCTAAAAGACAGGACGAACGTCCCAATTGCAACAATGTAGCCCCTAGCGCGGGCGAGACACGGCGCACGGGAAGTCTTCTAGGCCGTTGCCCCTGAGAGTGGACTACCCAATAAAATGTTTGGTCGCAAAACGGATAATAAGCTCGGTGGGCTTTTAAAAAGCGCTGCTCATGCGCTGGGGAGCTTGTCTTGCCGTGCGTATAATAAGGCAGGTAACGCCAAATAACGAGGCTCTGAGGGGATGCCATGTCTCAAGAAACCATCCGCGCGGCCGAGCGTGCCACGGGACAGGTGACGACCATGTCGACGTATGATCCGGACTCCGACCAGCTGCATGAGGAATGCGGCGTTTTTGGTGTGTGGGCGCCCGATCGCGACGTGGCTCGACTGACGTACTTTGGTCTGCGTGCGCTGCAGCATCGCGGCCAGGAATCGGCGGGAATCGCCGTGGGCGACGGCGGCACGGTTATGGTTCGTAAAGACCTGGGACTGCTCGACCGTGTGTTCTCCAACGCGGACCTGTCGACGCTTTCTGGTCAGTTGGCCGTGGGTCACGTGCGCTACGGCACTGCCGGCGCCAAGAGCTGGGAAGCCTCGCAGCCACATCTTTCGACCATTAATAGCGTCATCATCGCACTTGCGCACAACGGCACCCTCGTCAACACCGACGAGCTGCGCCGTCAGCTCATCGAGCTGGGCGTGCCGTTCCTCTCCAATTCGGATTCCGAGGTCGCGACCAAGCTCATCGGCTACTTTACGCAGCGCACAGGCCATTTGCGCGAGGGCATTCGCAAGACGATGGAACTCGTGCGCGGTGGCTATGCCATGACGCTCATCAACGAGCAGGCGCTCTATGCTTTCCGCGACCCGCACGGCATTCGTCCGCTGGTGCTGGGCAAGCTTGTGGACGAGGGCTTGGACCAGGCCGACGCCGCATCCGTTTCGCAGCTGCCGTCGCAAGACGACGCCGCGACGGTCGACGCTGCCACTCATGTCACTCGCGCTGGTGGCTGGGTCGTTGCGTCCGAGACCTGCGCGCTCGACATTGTGGGTGCCGAGTACGTCCGCGACGTCCGTCCCGGCGAGATCTTGCGCATCAGCGCCGAGGGCTTGGTGTCCGAGCAAGGCGTGCCCGCTGCCGAAGAGCCCGCCAACTGTATCTTTGAGCAGGTCTACTTTGCCCGTCCCGATTCCATCATGAATGGCAAGAGCGTTTACGCCTGCCGCTATGACATGGGTCGCCAGCTGGCACACGAGGAGCCCGTCGAGGCCGACCTGGTCATTGGCGTGCCCGACTCCGGTCTGCCGCCTGCGGAGGGCTATTCGCACGAGAGCGGCATTCCCTTTGGCGAGGGCCTCATCAAGAACCGCTATGTGGGCCGTACGTTTATCGAACCTACGCAGGAGCTGCGCGCCATGGGCGTGCGTATGAAGCTCAACCCGCTGCGCGATAACATCGAGGGCAAGCGCCTGGTCGTCATCGATGACTCCATCGTGCGCGGCACCACCATGGTTCAGCTCGTCAAGATGCTGCGTAACGCCGGCGCCAAGGAGATCCACATCCGCATCAACTCGCCCGAGGTCATCTGGCCGTGCTTTTACGGCATCGATACCGACGTGCAGTCGCAGCTTATCAGCGCCAACAAGACAGTCGAAGAGATCCGCGAGTATATCGGCGCCGATTCGCTCGCCTTCCTTTCGGTCGAGGGCCTGCTGAAGGTCATGCCCAAGGGTGGCTATTGCGATGCGTGCTTTACCGGCCGCTATCCCGTGGCGATTCCCGATAGCTTTGGCCGCGACAAGTTTATGGAGGGCTTTAAGCCTCGCAACTTGGATAAGCCGCTGTACTTTGACGACGACGCCGTGGTCGAGAAATACGACGACCGCAGCTGGGAAGAGAAGCACGGCGAGGCCTAAAACCTGCCATGTAGGGACAGGTTTATTTTGGTAGGTTTTACCTGCTGTTTTGTTGATATGACGGTGCGCGCCGCTGCGGTGCGCACCGATATGAACGCAACTATGAGCACCGTTTGGCGCCTGGGCGGCGGACGGTAGTGGGAGAGGAAGGCTCAGATGAGCGACAGCAAACATGTGACGTATGAGGACGCTGGCGTCGATACCGCTGAGGGCGGCCGCGCCGTCGACGCGATTAAGCAAATGGTGAAGGACACCAACCGCCCCGAGGTCATCGGCGGCATCGGTGGCTTTGGCGGCCTGTTCTCGGCCGCCGCGCTCAAGGATATGGAAGACCCGATCCTGATCAGCGGTACCGACGGCGTGGGCACCAAGCTCGTGCTCGCCCAGATCATGGATCGTCACGAGACAGTGGGCCAGGACCTGGTCGCCATGTGCGTCAACGACATTTTGGCTTCGGGCGCCGAGCCGCTGTTCTTCTTGGACTACGTTGCCATTGGCCACATCGAGGCCGAGCATATGGCAAAGATCATCAAGGGCGTTGCCGACGGCTGCAAGCTCGCGGGCTGCGCGCTCGTGGGCGGCGAGATCGAGCACCCGGGCGTTATGGCTCCGGCCGACTACGACCTCGCCGGCTTTACCGTGGGCGTCGTCGACCGTCCCAAGATGCTCGACCCCGCGAACGTTCGCCCCGGCGATGTGATCCTGGGCCTGCCTTCCACCGGTGTGCACTCCAACGGCTACTCGCTCGTGCGCAAGGTCATCGGCGTCGACGGCATTAAGCCGGGCACGCCCGAGGCCGCCGCTAAGGCCGAGGAGTTGAGCCGTCCTCTCGAGGAACTCAGCGGCGCATCGCTGGCAGACGCTCTGCTGGCCCCCACGCGCATTTACGTCAAGCCGATTCTTGAGCTGCTGCGCGGTGGCGCTAATGTGCATGCCATTGCCCACATCACCGGCGGCGGCATCACCGAGAACCTCAACCGCGCGTTGGCAGACGACGTCGACGCCGTGGTCACCCGTAACGGTGCCGAGATGGGCTGGGACGTTCCGCCCGTTATCACCTATGTGTCGCGCCAGGCCGAGCTTGCGCCCAACGAGGCATGCAAGACCTTCAACATGGGCGTTGGCCTGTGCCTGATCGTCGCCTCCGAGGACGAGGCCGCGGTTACCGAGGCCCTGGTCGCGCTGGGCGAGAAGCCGTTCCGCGTGGGTGAGTGCGTCGAGGGTTCCGGTGAGGTCGTGTACTCCGATGAGCGCTAACGAGCAGATGGCTGCCGCCGAGGGCCTGGATTTTGTGCCCTATACCCGTCCGACCGGTACCGATACGGCCGAGCCGCTCAAGATCGGTGTGCTCATCAGCGGTTCTGGTACCAACCTGCAGGCGCTAATCGACCTGATCGCCGCCGGTAAGCTCAATGCTTCGATTGAGCTTGTGGTGTCGAGTCGTCCTTCGGCCAAGGGCCTGCAGCGTGCCGAGCGTGCGGGCATCCAGACGCTCACGCTGTCCAAGGACGTCTATGCCGACCCGATTGCCGCCGATGAGATTATTGCGCACGAGCTGCTCGAGCGCGGCTGCGAGTACGTGGTCATGGCCGGCTACATGCGCATGGTACACGCGCCACTGCTGGCGGCGTTCCCCAACCGCGTGGTCAACCTGCACCCGGCACTGCTGCCGAGCTTTACCGGTGCCCACGCGATCGACGATGCGTTTGCCCGCGGCGTCAAGGTGACCGGCGTGACCGTGCACTTTGCCAACGAGATCTACGACAACGGCCCCATCATCGCCCAGCGCGCGCTGGCTGTTGAGGAGGGCTGGGATGTCGATACGCTCGAGGAGCACATCCACGCGATCGAGCACGTGCTGTATCCCGAGGTCGTGCAGATGCTCGCCGACGGCCGCGTCCACGTGCTGGAGAGCGGCAAGGTGGCAATTGATGCACCCCGTGGCTAGCGGTGCACAGTACAATTTAGTTGAGTGGTCAGGGTGGTCATTGGCGCCAAGGCGCGTGTGACCACCTTTTGTTTTTGGTAGTCACCTGCGACGTTCTTGAATGACTAGTCGTTTAAGAACGTCGCAGGTGACTAGGTGAGAGAGGTGAGCGCATGGCGGATAACGAAGCACTGTTTACACCTGAGCTGGTGTTTTTTGATTGGGAATGTGCGACGTCGGATGAGGTGTTTGCGCGGCTCGAGGGCGAGCTCGCTCCGCGCGGCTACATTGCGTCCGGTTGGCTCGATGCCGTCCGTACGCGCGAGGACAACTATCCCACGGGCCTCGCCATGCCGGCGGCCAACATCGCTATCCCGCACACCGACCCGGGGTTTGTGGCTAAGCCCTATATCGCGGTGGTAAAGCCCACCGCGCCCGTGACGTTCAATGCTATGGCGGGCATGGGCGCCCCCGTGCCGGCGCGGATCATCATCAATTTGGGCATTGCCGAGCCGGGCGGCCAGGTCGAGGCCCTGCAAGCGCTCATGAATATCTTTATGGATGCCGACGCCGCAGCCGATGTGCTCGGCCAGACCACATGCCAAGGCATGGTCGACGCCATCCGCCGCCACTTCTAAGGTGGAGCTAAGCCGGCACCTGGGGACGTTCCTTATGTGCCGGCACTTGGGGACTGTCTCTAACTGCCGGCAGAAAAGGAATGTCCCCAACTGTCGGTTCGCCACTTTTAAGTGGCTTTTAAGGGTGGGCAACGCTCGCCACTCGCAAAAATGGTGCAGATTGGCTCGTCCCAGTCACACCAGCTGTGTCGCAAGCGTCACGTTGTGACACAATGTCATATGTTTGATTCGCTGTACGAAAGGCCAAACATGGCAAACAACAAAAAGAATACCGCGCCCGAACCGACGCCCGAGCAGCAGGCCCGCGCCGTTGCCGATTCTCGCCAAAAGGCACGCAAGGTCCGCGTGTCCAAGACCGTCAAGATTATTCTGGTGGTCATTGGCGTGCTGGCGATGGTGCTTTCCGTATCGGCAATGGCATGCTCGGGCATCATGTCGCAGACCGAGGGCACCAAGGGCTACAAGCTCACCGGCGGCGTGGCTGCCACCATCAATGGTACCAACCTCACCGAGGACACCGTGACCAAGCAGATCATGAGCATGCGTACGTCCTACGGCTACACCAAGGACAAGGACTGGGCGCAGTACCTGGTCGACAACGACCTCACGCCCAAGAAGTATCGCAAGCAGCTCATCGACTCCTACACGCAGCAGATTCTGCTTCAGCAAGCGCAGAAGGAAAACGGTGTGACCGTCTCGGACGAGGAGGTCGAGAAGGCCTGGAAGGACGCCTGTAAGAGTGCCGGCGGCGCCAAGACCTTTAAGAAAACGCTCAAGACCTACGGATACACCGAGGAGTCTTATAAGAGCTCGCTAGAGGAGAATCTGGCACAACAGAAGCTCAAGGATGCGGTCGCCCCGGCCAGCAATCCCAAGGACAGCGAGATCGTGAGCTACCTCAACGAGAATCTGTCAAATTACAACGATGCCCGCCGTTCGTCGAATATCCTGATTAAGGTTGATTCCGATGCATCCAACGAGGACAAGGCCGACGCGAAGGCCAAGGCGCAGGAGTGCCTGGACAAGATCAAATCAGGTGAGCTGAGCTTTGAGGATGCCGTGGAGCAGTACTCTGACGACACCGGTTCCAAGGAGAAGAAGGGCGATGTGGGCTGGGATAAGCTCACCACCTTTGTCGACAGCTACCAGACGGCGCTCGAGGGCCTCAACAAGGGCGATGTGAGCGATATCGTTGAGTCGACCTATGGCTACCATATTATCAAGTGCACCGACTACTTCCATGTCGATGGCCAGGTGGAGGATGTCAACCAGGTGCCCAAGGCCATTAAGAAGTACGTTTCCAACGTGGTGAAGACGCAGGCGAGCGGAACTGCCTACAGCGCGTGGCTGGAGCAGTATAAGAAGGATGCCGACATTACCGTCAACCCCATGCCCAAGGATGTGCCCTACAACGTGAGCCTGAAGGGTGTAACCAAGACCGCGACCGACGATTCGTCGAAGACTGAGTAAGTGCTAGGCGGTGCTTTTGCGAGCGCCGCCTACTACATTGAGGAGGATCAGCAGATGACTAACGAGGAACTGCAGCAGGAAATGATTGCGGCCATGAAGGCAAAGGACAAGGTGCGCCTGTCCATCATTCGCCAGGTCAAGGCCGAGGTAAAGAACATCGAGGTCAACGAGCGCCGCGATGTGACTGAGGAAGACGTCAACAGCATGATCAAGCGTCTGATTAAGCAGACGAGCGAGACGCTGGAGATGTCCATCAAGGCCGGTACCGATCAGGACCGTACCGACAACCTGACCGAGCAGGTCAAGATCCTGGAGAGCCTGCTGCCCGCGCAGGTTTCGGGCGAGGAGCTCGAGGCGCTGATCGAGCAGGTTATCGCCGAGCTGGGTGCTACGTCCAAGAAGCAGATGGGCCAGGTTATGGGGGCGCTCGGCAAGGCCACCGGCGGCAACTTCGATAAGCCGGCCGCGGCAAAGATCGTCGGCGCAAAGCTTGCGTAGGGGCCGAGCGGTACATAGTTGATGTTGAGGGGGCGTGACCATTGCGGTCGCGCCCCTTTTTGCTGGGCTGGGTACTCATTGGGGACAGACTTAAATGAGTGCCCAATGAGTAGGTGCTCATTTAAGTCTGTCCCCAATGACTAGGTGGAAAATTGCGGGTTCTTTACGGGAATGCAGTGTGGGCTGCGGAAACGCGGTTCTTTCCGTACAATAGTTCAACTCGTGTAAACGCAGGGAAGGGACATTCATGGCAGACATGATCGAGATCAAGCATCTCAACAAGTACTTTGGCGACCTGCATGTGCTCAAAGATATCAATCTCACCGTCAAACGCGGCGAGAAGCTCGTAATGATCGGGCCTTCCGGCTCGGGTAAGTCGACGCTCATCCGCTGTGTCGATTATCTTGAGGAGCCCACGTCGGGCGAGGTCGTCATCGACGGTACGCCGCTCACCAAAAAGAATCACCTGGAGATGGCTCGCAAGTACAGCTCCATGGTGTTTCAGCAGTTCAACCTGTATCCCAACATGACGGTGCTGGGCAACCTGACGCTCGCGCCCATCAAGCTGCAAAAGAAGAGCAAGGAGGAGGCGACCGAAATTGCCATCGCCGCGCTCAAGCGCGTCGGCATGGCGCATAAGGCCGGCGAGTATCCGCAGAACCTCTCGGGCGGTCAGCAGCAGCGCATCGCCATCGCCCGTGCCCTGTGCACCAAGCAGCCCATCATCCTGTTTGACGAGCCGACCTCGGCGCTCGACCCCGAGATGGTCCAGGAAGTCCTAGACGTTATGATTGAGCTCGCGCAGGAGGATATCACCATGATCTGCGTGACGCACGAGATGGGCTTTGCGCGCCAGGTGGCCGACCGCGTCATCTTTATGGAGGACGGCCGTATCCTAGAGGAGGGCACGCCCGAGCACTTCTTCGATAACCCCGAGAACCCGCGCTGCCGCGAGTTCCTGTCCAAGATTCTGCACTAGGCGCGGTGATGGACATGACGGATATGACGAGGGCGGCCGTGTCGCGCCGCCACTTTTTGCAGCTGGCGGGTGCCGGCATGCTCGCGATGACGGGGACCGCGCTTACCGGTTGCGGCAGCTCCACCGGCGGCGAGGACTCCGACAAGGGGTCCAAGCTTGCGGCCATCAAGTCGCGTGGCCATCTGAATGCCGGCGTTAAGAAGGACGTTCCCGGCTACGGCTATTACGACACCGCCAAGGGCCGCTTTGAGGGCATGGAAGTCGATTTGTGCTACCAGATCGCCGCTGCCGTCTTTGGCGTGAGCTACAAGGAGGCCCGTGCCCAGGAGCTTGTCGAGTTTACCGACGTAACGCCCAAGACGCGTGGCCCGCTGATCGATAACGGCCAGCTCGACGTGGTCGCGGCGACCTACACCATCACCGACGAGCGCAAGAAGAGCTGGGATTTCTCGACGCCGTACCGCACCGACTACGTGGGACTCATGGTCAAGAAGCGTTCGGGCTTTACCTCGATTGAGGACCTGGACGGCAAGGTCATTGGCGTGAGCCAGGGTGCTACCACGCAGGGCCTGATCGAGCAGATGATCAAGGACAACGGCTTTAGCTGCAAGCCCGAGTTTAGGGCCTTTAGCGGCTACCCCATCATCAAGAGTTCGCTCGACGCCGGCAATATCGACGTCTTTGCCATGGACCGCTCCACGCTGGCCGGTTACATGAACGAGACCGTTGAGCTGTTGCAGCCCGAGGTCAAGTTTGGCGAGCAGGGCTACGGCGTGGCGACCAAGAAGGGCTGCGACCTTTCGGCTGTGGTCGACCAGGTGATTTGCAATCGCCTGGCCGATGGCTGGCTCGACCAAGAGGTCAAGACCTGGGGTCTTGTATAGGCGCATCGTCCAAGGAAGGAATCAAATGCTCGAAGGATTGTTTGACGCCGACCGCTGGTCGACGACATTTCAAAACATGGGGCCCTTCTGGGAGGGCTTTGGCGTGACGCTGCAGGTGGTCGTTGCCGGTCTGCTGCTGTCGCTGGTGCTGGGCACACTGCTGGGCGTGTTCTCTACCACTCGTTCGCGCGTGCTGCGCGCCATAAGCCGCGTGTACGTGGAGTTTTACCAGAACACCCCGTTGCCCGTGCAGGTGCTCTTTATGTACATGGCCGGTCCGCAGTTTTTGCAGGCCATAACCGGTGCCGACCAGCCGGTGCGCATCGCGCCGTTCGTGCTGGGTTTCTTGGGCGTGGGCCTGTATCATGCGGCCTACATTTCGGAGGTCATCCGCACCGGTATCGAGGCGGTTCCGCGCGGCCAGATGGAGGCGGCCCAGAGCCAGGGCTTCACCCGTGCGCAGGCATACTGGTACATCGTGCTGCCCCAGACGTTCAAGATCATTCTGCCGCCGCTGTGTAACCAGGCGCTTAACCTGGTCAAGAACACGTCGGTGCTGGCGCTTGTGGCCGGCGGCGACCTTATGTACCGTTCCGACAACTTTGTGAGTCTGTACGGTTACCTGCAGGGATACATCGTCTGCTGCCTTATGTACTTTATCATCTGCTTTCCGCTCGCCATGCTGGTGCAGTGGCTCGAGCGCCGCTCCAAGGAGCGTCCGCGCGGTGTGAGTCTGGCCGAGCTGGGGCTCGACAACGTAGAGGAGGCCTAGCGCATGGAAATCTTCAACGCGACCAACCTGCTCTACATTTGGGGCGGCTTTGTTAAGACGATCGAGATCTCGGCGCTGTCAATCTTTTTCTCGCTCATCTTTGGCACGGTGCTGGCGCTCGTTAAGAGCTATGCGCCCCGTCCATTCCGTATTTTGGTGAGCGCCTATATCGAGCTGTTCCGTTGCACGCCGAACCTGCTGTGGATCCTGTTTATCTACTTTACGGTGCAGGGTTTGGACATTGTGATTTCGACCATCGCCTTTACGCTGTTTACCAGCGCTGTTATGGCCGAGATTGTGCGCGGCGGCCTCAACTCGATTCCGCGCGGCCAGTTTGAGGCGGTGCAGAGCCAGGGCTTTGGCTTCTTTGCCACCATGCGCTACATCATTCTGCCGCAGACGTTTAAGACGATTATTCCGGCGCTGTTTAGCCAGTGCACGACTGTCATTAAGGACAGCTCGTATCTTTCGGGCATTAATGTGGCCGAGCTCATGTACACGGCAAACGTCGTGATGGCCCACGCGGTCGACCTGTCGCAGGTGCTTATGCTCTACGGCCTGGTGTTTGCGATGTACTTTGTGCTCAACTTTGGTATCTCGCTGCTGGTCCGAGCGTATCAACGCCGCGTCGTGGCCGCATAGCCTGGCTTTCCCTGGCACCCAACCTTGGCCTTCAAACCGTTGCTCGCGTACCAAAGTACGCGTCGCTCCTCTTTCAGGCCAATCTTGGGCACCAGGAAAACCCAGGTACGCTATCGTGGGAAAAGGCGATAAATAGCCTATTTTCTCATCTGTTAGAAAGGAATCGCGATGAGCGATCTGGAGAACAAGAAGAGTCCTGTGGTCATTACCATCGCGCGCGACTTTGGCGCCGAGGGCCACGAGATTGGCCGTATCCTCGCCAATGAGCTGGGTGGCGCCGAGGGCCACGAGATTGGCCGTATCCTCGCCAACGAACTGGGGATTCCGCTGTACGATAACGAGCTGCTGGTGCGCGCGTCGCTGCGCGCAGGCGAGTCGCTCGATAAGATGGCTGCCTATGACGAGCGTCTGGCTGTGGAGAACATGGCGTTTCTGCCCGACCGCTACGATGCGCGTTCGTACTCGGACAAGTTGTTCCAAAAGATGAGCCAGGTGATTTTGGATCTGGGCGAGACCGAGAGCTGCATTATCGAAGGCCGCCTGTCCGATTACCTGCTGCGTAATAACCCCAATCACATTGCCGTGTTGGTGACCGCACCCTTTGAGGACCGCGTCGAGATCGTGCGCAAGAAGCGTGGCCTTAACAAAAAGAAGGGCGCCAAGCTGGTCAAGCAGCAGCAGAAGGCGCGCGAGGCATTTTACAAGCGCTACAGTGCCGGCAAGTGGAAGATGACGAGCGGTAAAGACATCGTCGTCAACCGCGCCAAGCTGGGCCGCGAGGGCTGCAAAGATGTTATCGCTGCGGCCTACCGCTACAAGGTGGCTCAGCTCGAAGGTTAGCCGACCAAAACCACCACAAAGGGGATAGGCACCTTTGTGGTGGTTGGGGCGGCCGGCATAGAAAAAAAGTCCCCGCCGGGCGTGTGCTCGACGGGGACTTTGCCGTTTGGTGGCTAGCGCTGTAGGTGATTACTCGCCCAACAGGCTCTTGGTGATGGAGGCAGCGGCCTTCTTGCCGGCGCCCATCGCCAGAATGACCGTAGCGGCACCGGTGACGATGTCGCCGCCGGCCCAGATGCGGGGATCGGTGGTCTGGCCGGTCTCCTCATCGGCAACGATGTAGCCCCACTTGTTGAGCTCCATCTTGCCGCCGATCTTCTTTGCGAAGGGGTTGGCGTTGGTACCGATAGCCGAGATCGCGACGTCGCAGGGGATCTCCTCGATGGCGCCCTCGATGGGCACCGGGCGACGACGGCCGGACTCGTCGGGCTCGCCGAGCTTCATCTTCTGGACCTTGACGGCGCACACGGAGCCGTCCTCGCCGGCGACAAACTCGAGCGGGGAGACGAGCGGCAGAACCTCGACGCCCTCGGCCTTAGCGTGGTGCAGCTCGGCGCGACGGCAGGGCATCTCGTCCTCAGTACGGCGGTAAGCGATGATGGCGTGCTCGGCGCCCAGACGCTTGGCGGTACGGACGGCGTCCATAGCCACGTTGCCGCCACCAAAGACGACGACGTTCTTGCCGTGCTTGGTGGGGGTGTCGTACTCGGGGAACTTGTTGGCCTTCATCAGGTTCACGCGAGTGAGGTACTCGTTCGCGAAGAAGACGTTGGGCAGGTTCTCGCCGGGGACGTTGAGGAACTTGGGCAGGCCTGCGCCGGTTGCCACGTAGATGGCGTCGAAGCCCTGCTCGAACAGCTCCTCGGCCGTGGCCATGTTGCCCACGACGGAGTTGTACTCAAACTTGACACCCATGTCCTCCAGGCCGTCAATCTCGCGCTTGACGACTGCCTTGGGCAGACGGAACTCGGGGATGCCGTAGACCAGCACGCCGCCGCCGGTGAAGAAGGCCTCAAAGACGGTAACGTCAAAGCCGTTGCGGGCGAGCTCGCCGGCGCAGGTGATGCCGGACGGGCCGGAGCCGACGACGGCGACCTTCTTGCCGTTCTTGGGGGCCATCTTGGGCGTGGAGGCGAGCTCGGGGCGGTCACCCAGGAAGCGCTCGAGCTGGCCGATGGCCACGGGCTCGGACTTCTTACCACGGATGCACTTGCCCTCGCACTGGTTCTCCTGCGGGCAGACACGGCCGCAGATGGCGGGAAGCATGGAGTCCTCGCGAATGGTATCGAGAGCGCCGCCAAAGTCCTTCTCGCGGATCTGCTCGATAAAGCGGGGGATGTTGATGTTGACAGGGCAGCCCTCAACACAGAACGGCTTCTTGCAGTTGAGGCAGCGCTCGGCCTCGGCCAGCGCCATCTCCTCGGTGAAGCCCTTGTCGACGGGGCGGAAGTCGCAGGCGCGCTCGGCAGCCGGCTCCTCGTTATCGGGGGTGCGGGGCGACTTCATATCGGCAACGAAACGACCGTTAACTAGTGGCATGCGCAGCTCTTTTCCTCATAGGCCTTGAGGGACTCGCCCTCTTCGGAACGGTAAGCGGCCTGACGGGCACGAAGGTCATCCCAGTCGACCAGGGTGGCATCGAAGTCGGGGCCGTCGACGCAAGCGAACTTGGTCACGCCGCCCACCTCGACGCGGCAGCAGCCGCACATACCGGTGCCGTCAACCATGATGGGGTTGAGCGACGCGGTGATGGGGGTGTCGTACTTCTGGGCGGTGAGGGTCGAGAACTTCATCATCGGAACGGGGCCGACGCAGAAGACCTGGCTCACGGCCTTGTCCTGCAGCAGGCGTTCCAGCGGAGCGGTGACAACGCCTTGCTCGCCGTAGGAGCCGTCGTCAGTGGTGATGTGGATGTGGTCCTCGTCGAGGAGCTCGCGGAACTGGTCCTCCATGAGCAGGAGGTCCTTGGTGCGGGCGCCCATGATGGCGTGCACCTCATGGCCGGTCTCGACCAGGTGCTTAGCGACCGGGAAGGCAATTGCCAGGCCGACGCCGCCGCCAATGACAGCGCAGGGGCCCTCGGCCATCTCGGTGGGAACGCCCAGCGGGCCCACGACGTCGCGCAGCGACTCGCCGGCCTCGTAGGTGGACAGCATCTCGGTGGTCTTGCCGATCACCATGAAGATGAACTCGACCCAGCCCTCGTCACCGTTCCAGCCAGCCAGGGTAAACGGGACACGCTCGCCCGTCTCGTTGGCGCGAACCATGAGGAACTGTCCAGCGCCAGCCAGCCAGGGTAAACGGGACACGCTCGCCCGTCTCGTTGGCGCGGACCATGAGGAACTGTCCGGCGTGCGCATGTTTGGCGATTGCAGGCGCCTCGATGCGGAACTTGAACACCTTCTCAGAGAACTGCGTCTTCTCCAGGATCTTATACATAGAACCCCTCTCTTGTTAGGGCTACCGAACCGTGCCTCCACGGAAAAGGACGGTGGCCCGAATAAAACCGTACGCGCACAGGCGTTGTGCAGACATACGGTGCAAATTATACCCTCATGGACATGTCACTTACGTGTGTCTTTGGCAGGCGGGAAAAGCGACCTACCAAAAAGGGACAGGTTTATTTTGGTAGGTTTTATCAGGCAAAACGGCAAAGGGGGCCGGTCTCGCGTATCGGTGAGGCCGGCCCCCTTTGGGGCGTTGCATATGTATGGCGGCACAGGGTTTATTGCGTCGCGGCCGCTGCGGCGTTTCCGCAGATAAAACCTGCCAAAATAAACCTGTCCCTTTTTGGTAGGTTTTAGTGCTTGCCGTTGGCAGAGGCAGAGCCGTTGACATGGTCGCGGGCGTAGATCACGCCGTGGACGATGGCCAGGCCGGCGGCGTCGGCAGCGCGGGCGCAGGTGTCCTGGAAGTCCTCGGCCTCGCGGGCACGCAGCTGCTTGAGCACGTAGTCGGCGACAGCCATCTTGCCGGGAGGGTTGCCGATGCCGGTGCGGATGCGGCTGAAGTCGCGGCTGCCCATCTTGTCGATGATGGAGCGCAGGCCGTTGTGGCCGGCGTGGCCACCGCCCACCTTGACGCGAACATCACCGGCGGGAATGTCGAGCTCATCGTGAATCACGAGCAGCTCCTCGGCCTTGATCTTGTACTCGCGGCAGAGCTTGGAGATGGGACCACCCGAGGTATTCATATACGACTGCGGCTTGACCAGCACGATCTGGCGCTTGCCGCCCTCTTCCTCGGCATCGTTGATATTGATGAGCGCGACCTCGGCGCCTGCCTGGTTTTTCCAGTACGTGACGCCGGCCTGACGGGCCAGCTCGTCGATCGCCTTAAAACCGGCGTTGTGGCGGGTCTCGGCATACTCATCGCCAGGGTTGCCAAGTCCGGCAACCATGCGAATCTTAAGCGGCTGTGCAGCTGCCATATTTGTCCTTCCGTTACACATAAGAGTTTAATCAACGACAAAGGCTACCACGCCCGCCGAAGGCGAGGAAAGGTTGCAGCAAAGTCATTTCAGAAAACAGTTGCCCCGAGACAGCAGGAAGCCCCGGACACGCCGGGAGGGGTTATCAAAGCGAACACCCCGCAGCCGCAAAGCGGCGAGGACGTTCGCGTGATAACCCCGCAGGCGCGTCCGGGGCTTCCGGAGGGATGCGAGGGTCGAGCGATTACAGCGCGAAGTCGCCGCCGACGAGCGTGGAGACGGGCTCCTCGTGGTAAACGGCGGAGATGGCCTGAGCGAACTCCTCGGCGACCGAGATGGTCTTGATCTTGCCGCCGACCTCGACGGGAATGGCGTCGGTGACGAGGCACTCGACGATCGGGGCGTCGTTCAGGCGCTCGATGGCCGGACCGGAGAAGATGCCGTGGGTGGCGCAGACGTAGATGTCGCCAGCGCCCATAGCCTTGAGCTCCTTGACGTTGGCGCACAGGGTGCCAGCGGTGTCGATCATGTCGTCGTTGATGATGCAGGTCTTGCCCTTGATGTCACCGATGATGCCCATGACCTCGGCGGCGTTGTGGCGCGGACGGCCCTTGTGGGCGATGGCCAGGTCGCAGCCGAGCATGTCGGACAGCTTCTTGGCAGCCTTGGCGCGGCCCACGTCGGGGGAGACGACAACCAGGTTGTCGGTGTCGAAGTGCATGTCGTTGTAGTACTGGCCAAACAGCGGCAGTGCGGACAGGTGGTTAACCGGGATATCGAAGAAGCCCTGGATCTGGCCCTGGTGCAGGTCGAGGGTGATGATGCGGTTGACGCCGGCGCGCTCGAGCAGGTTGGCGACGAGGCGAGCGGTGATGGGCTCGCGCGGGCCGGCCTTGCGGTCCTGGCGGGCATAGCCGTAGTGGGTGATAACGGCGGTGATGGAGCGGGCGGATGCACGCTTGGCAGCGTCGGTGGCGATGAGCAGCTCCATGAGCATGTCGTTGACATTGCCGCCGGCCACGGACTGAATCAGGAAGACGTCGGCGCCGCGGACGGTCTCGTCGTAGCGGGCGTAAATCTCACCATTGGCGAACTGCTTTAGCGTAAGGCCCGAAAGCTCGACCCCAAGGTACTCAGCAATCTTCTGAGCGAGGGGACGGTTGGAGGAACCGGAATACACGCGGATGGACTTGCGCATATTCTCCGACTTCTCGGGATCATTAATCGGCATTACCCTTCTCCTTTATATATCGAATGCCATATAGATGCCTTGTTGCATTGTAACCGCGCGGCGGGGTTTATCGGGTCTTGATAACGTCTTTACCGTCAACGGACACGAACCGACCACTCATTCGGCCGCGCAGGTCAACATAGAAAAAGGAGCCGTCCCCACGGAAGCGGCTCCTTTTGTGCTTGGTAAAACGTTATACCTCGTCGTCCTCGTGCAGACGGCGGCGATAATCGGCGGCCCAGCCCTCAATATTTACCTGACGGGCGCGGCCCAGACCGAGTGCGTCGGCCGGGACCGGCTCGGTGATGACGGAGCCGGCGGCCACGAGTGCACCGTCGCCAATCTGGGCGGGCGCGACCATCATGGTGTCGGAACCGATGAAGGCATCCTTGCCGATGACGGTCTTGTGCTTGTGGACGCCGTCGTAGTTGCAGGTGATGGAGCCAGCGCCCACGTTGACGCCAGAGCCCATGGTGGTGTCGCCGATGTAGGACAGGTGCGGCACCTTGGAGCCCTCGCCGATCGTGGACTTCTTGATCTCCACGTGCGTGCCGGCCTTGGAGCCGTCGAGCATGTGGGTGCCCGGGCGCAGGTAGGCCCGCGGGCCGCAGTCGACGCCGTTCTCGATGACGGCCTCGATGGCGATGGTCTCGTCGATGACGCAGCCGCTGCCGACGGTGGTGTCGGTGAGACGGCTGTTGGGGCCGAGCTGGCACTCTTCGCCCACGGTGACGTGACCGATCAGATGAGTCTGCGGCCACACGATGGTGTCGCGGCCGATGACGGCGTCGGGGCCGATCCAGGCCTGCGTGGGGTCGATGAAGGTGACGCCCTCGGCCATCCAGTGCTCGTTGATGCGATCGCGCGCGATGGCGGTGAGCTGCGCGAGCTGGATGCGGCTGTTGACGCCCAAGCCGTCGCGGTAGTCATCGCAGTGGAAGATGGAGACCGCCTGACCGTGGCGTTTAAGGATCTCGAGCATGTCGGGCAGGTAGTACTCGGACTGCGCGTTGTCGTTACCGATCTCGTCAATGTGGGCGGCGAGCTGCGCGCCGTCGAAGGCGTAGCAGCCGGCGTTGCACTCCAGCAGCGTGGCGGCCTGCTCGGGCGTGCAGTCCTTCTGCTCGATGATGCGTTCGATCTGGCCGTCGGCGCCCAGCTTGATGCGGCCGTAGCCGAAGGGGTCGGGCGGGGTCATGGTCATGACGGTGCAGGCGAGCTCGCCGGTGGCGACGGTCTGCGCGAACTTGGCGACGGTGTCGGCGGTGATGAGCGGCAGGTCGCCGTTGAGCACGACGACGGGGCCTTGCGTGATGCCGCAGGCCTCGAGCGCGACCTTCACGGCGTGACCGGTGCCCAGGCGCTCGGTCTGCTCGACGCACTCGACCTTGGTGGCGCTGTTGGCGTAGGCGCCGTCGATAAGGGCACGCATCTCGTCGGCGTGGCTGCCGATGACGACCACGACGCGGCTGCAGCCGGCCTTGATGGTGGCGTCGACGATCCACTGAACCATGGGCTTGCCCAGGATCTTGTGCGAAACCTTGCAGTGGTTCGACTTCATGCGTGTGCCCTCGCCGGCGGCGAGGATAATTGCGGTTGCATCCATGTGATCTCCTGTTACGTTATAGAGACGTGTGTTTGGAAACGATACACGGCGCAATATGATACCGCAGGCATATGATGAGCGCGTAACGATTGGCGCGCGGCAGCTGAGGTTTGGGCCGGCGGTGTGGCGTTTGCGCCGCTTGCGGGCGGTGCCGGCAGTGCTTCGGCGTCGGTGATTTGGCGGGAGGGCGGGGATGCCTGTGGACAACATGCGAGAGGGCTCGGGCGCCGAGCCCGTTGCGGCATTCTCGATGTCGCATCCGGCTGTGCCGGCACTCAATATAGTGCTGACGCTAGGGCTCATCATGTTCTCGATGCAACCGGTGCTGATTGCGCTGTCGCTTGCGGGCGGGCTGGCGTACGGGCTTGCGACGCGCGGTGCTGCGCGCACGTTGGGGGCGCTTCGCTGGCAGCTGCCGGTGATTTTGATCATTGCACTGGTCAACCCGCTGTTTAGCGCCTCGGGCTCGACGGAGCTGTTTCGTATTGGCATGCGTGCGGTGTATCTAGAGAGCATGGTTTACGGCCTGTGCATGGGCGGGCTGTTTGTGGCGAGCGTGCTGTGGTTTGAGGCTGCGGCGTCGATGCTCGAATACGACAAGGTACTCGCACTGTTGGGCAACGCCGCGCCGGTGATCGCGCTCATGATCTCGATGTGCATGCGGCTTATCCCACAGTTTTTGCGCCGCGGCCGCACGGTGCTGGCGGTGCAGGACGCGATTGATGTGCCGGGGCGTGCGCCCACCGATCCCGTGCGTTCGCGTCTGCGGGCATCGAGCGTGTTGATGGGCTGGGGCATGGAAGATTCGCTTGAGCGCGCGGACGCCATGCGCTCCCGTGGGTGGGGTGCCGTGACGCGCCGCACGACGTACGCGCGGTATCGGCTGAGGCGCGGCGATGTTGCCGCGCTGGTCGGGCTCGCGCTGTTTGGTGCTGCCGCGGTGGCGGTGGCATGGACCGCGACAACGCAGTATTCGTTTTACCCGCAGCTTTCGGTGCCCGCGCCGTGGCTGGGCTATGCCGTGTATGCTGCCTGGATGGTGCTGCCCTGTGTGTTGCATGCGATCGATGAGAAGAGGTTCGGCTGATGGCTCGGTTGGATAGGGGCCCGGTGTCGGGCGCGGCGTGCGGCCCGGATATGCCGGCGATTGAGGTGCGGAGCCTGAGCTTTGCCTACCCCGGGGCTGATGCTGCGGTGCTCGAGGGGCTCGACTGGTCTGTTCCCCAAGGTGCATTTGCGCTGCTTGTCGGCGGTACCGGATCGGGTAAGTCGACGCTGCTGTCGTTGCTCAAGCCCGAGATTGCTCCGGCGGGCGAGCGCGCTGGCGAGTTGCGCGTGCTGGGCGAGAACGTTGCCGACATGGACGTGCGCGCGTCTGCGGAGCGCGTGGGCTACGTGTTCCAGGATCCCGAAAACCAGATTGTGTGCGAGACCGTGTGGCACGAGATGGCGTTTGGCCTGGAAAACTTAGGCATGTCGCGCGACGAGATGCGCCGCCGCGTAGCCGAGACCAGCTATTTCTTTGGAATTGAGGATTGGCTCCACCGCGATACCGATACGCTTTCGGGCGGACGCAAGCAGCTGCTGTCGTTGGCGGCCGTGCTGGCGCTGCGCCCACGTGTGCTGTTGCTCGACGAGCCCACATCTCAGCTGGATCCTGTTGCCGAGAAAAATTTTCTGCATGCTCTGTTTCGCGTGAACCGCGAGCTGGGCTGCACAGTAGTTGTGGCGACGCACCAGCCGCGCCCGATGCTCGAGTACGCGACGTGCGCGTACCGGATTGAAGACGGTCGCGTGTGCGAGGTGGTTGACCTGGCGAGTTTGGGTAGTCGCGAGGGACTTTTGGCTTTGGACTCTTGCCGGCCTGCGCAGGGGGCGGCGACGAGTGCGGCGGCAGCTATCCGCGAGGGCTGGTTTCGCTACAATCGCGCGGGCGGTTGGGTGCTGCGTGGGCTCGACGTGGCGTTTTCGGCCGGTGCGGTGCATGCCGTTGTTGGCGGTAACGGCTGCGGCAAGTCGACAATGCTTTCGGTGCTGGCGAAGACCGCCAAGCTGCAGCGCGGCCGCATGGTGCGCGGAGCGGCCTCGGCGGCGCTGCTGCCTCAGAATCCCAAAGCATTGCTGGTTGCCGAGACGGTTCGCGATGAGCTGATGGAATGGGCCTCGACCTGCGGATATGACGAGAACTTGGCGCGGGAGCGCGCGGCGAGCTTGGGGTTGTCGGGTCTGGATGGACGCCATCCGTACGATCTTTCGGGCGGGCAGCGTCAACTGCTTGCATTGGCAAAACTGCTGCTAATCGGCCCCGAACTGCTATTGCTCGATGAGCCCACCAAGGGTCTAGACCTGTTCAGCCGCCGCATTATCGCCCGCGCCCTGCGTGACCATGCGAAGGCTGGCGGCACCGTCATCATGGCTACGCACGATTTGGACTTTGCCGAGCAGGTAGCCGACGACGCCGCCATGATGTTTGACGGCGAGATTGCCTGCATGGAGCCGCCGGCCGACTTCTTTGCCGACAACGTGTTCTATAGGGCGTGATGGAATGGCGGATTATCGCGGCTTGCGCCTGCTTGCAAAACTGGAGATCCCGCTGTTGTTGGCGGTGCCGGCGGTGATGGCTGCCGCGTTGCTGGCGGGTGTTGAGCAGGCAGCGTTGGCCATGCTGGTTGTGGTGGCGTTGGTGCTTGCGCTGTTCTTTGCGGGCTATGAGGCATCGCGTCCAGGCCTGCGCCAGATTATGCCCACGCTGGTGCTAGCGGCGCTGGCGGCGGCGGGGCGCATCCTGTTTGGGCCCATTCCCGACTTTAAACCGGTGAGCGCTATCGCCATTATCGCGGGGGCGACGCTTGGTCGCCGCAATGGTTTTATGGTTGGCGCGCTGGCGGCGCTGACCAGCAATTTCTTTTTTGGGCAGGGCATGTGGACGCCGTGGCAGATGTATGCCTGGGGGCTCGTGGGATACGTTGGCGGTGCGCTGGCGCATGCCGGCGCTTTTGATCGCGCCGATGGCACCGTGCGTATGCCGGCGCTGCTGACCTACGGCTTTGCTTCGGGTTTGCTGTACGGCGTTGTGATTAACGCGTATGACATCATTGGATTTGTACAGCCGCTTACTTGGGCGGGTGCCGTGGCGCGTCTTGCCACGGCAGTGCCGTTCGATATCACACACGGCCTCGCGACCTGCGTGTTCTTGGCCGCCCTGTACAAGCCCTGGTGTCGCCGCATCAACCGAGTCGTCGTGAAATACGGGCTGTAAGGCTGGTTGCGCCGACGCGGGAATCAATACTGCCAAAGTGCCATTTTAAAACTATGCCGGTTTACGGGGCTAGATTGGCGCAGGCAGACCATACCGGCTTTTTCCGAAATAGAACAAGCAGTTTACCTGCGGTTTTGTTATTTCGAAATTGCGTATGGTTGGGGGTTCGCGATTCAGCCCCGTAAACCGGCATAGTTTTGGAATGGCCGGCTTATATGACGGGCAACGTGGCCCTCAGAGAGCCAAATTGATCCGTTTTTCTTCCCGTCCCCAGACGTCCCCGGGGAATCAGCTGAATCCCCCCCCCCGCCACGAAATCGGCCTATCTACTACGTTTGGCTCGACACCCCCAAACACAACCGCGTTTTATGAAAAACCGCAGGCTTTTTACCTGCGGTTTTCTTTTTGCGTTGTTCGCTGTGGTTGAGGGTAGTGGCTTAAACGTAGTGGATGGGCCAGTTTCGTGGCAAGCGGGCCGCGTTGATGCCCTCGCGAGGTGAAGATGATCCCTTCCCCCGCCTCCAAGGGACCGATCGGGACTAGAGCTCCAGCGTGAGGGTGACGGGGCAGTGGTCGCTGCCAAAGATGTCGCCGCGGATGCCGGTGTCGCGTACGTTGGCGGCAATTGCGTTGCTCACTAGGAAGTAGTCGATGCGCCAGCCGGCGTTGTTCTTACGCGCATTAAAGCGGTAGCTCCACCAGCTGTAGACGCCCTCGACGTCGGGATTTGCCGCACGCCAGGTATCGGTAAGCCCGGCGTTGAGCAGCTCGGTAAACTTGCCGCGTTCCTCGTCCGAAAAGCCCGCGTTGCCGCGGTTGGACTTGGGGTTCTTAAGGTCGATTTCCTCGTGCGCTACGTTAAAGTCGCCGCAGGTCACCACGGGTTTACCGGTCTCGTGCTCAAGCGCGCTCAAAAAGCGGCGGTAGGCATCGTCCCATGCCATGCGCACATCGATACGCGCGAGCTCGTTTTGGGCGTTGGGCGTGTATACATCGACAAACCAAAACTTGGCGAATTCCAACGCGCAGACGCGGCCCTCGGTTGCGGCTTGGGCAACGAGCTCAGCAGCCTTGCCCTCGCCGGCGTAGGGCAGCAGCGCGTCGGCGTGCAGCACGCGTATCGGTTCCTGGCGGCTAAAGACTGCGGTTCCCGAATAGCCTTTGCGCTCGGCGTAGCTCCATGTTTGGTGATAGCCGGGCAGGTCGATATCGACCTGGCCCTCCTGCAGCTTGGTCTCCTGCAGCGCCAGGATATCGACGTCGAGTTCTTGCGCGATCTGGATAAAGCTCGGGTCCTTTTTGAGCACGGCGCGCAGGCCGTTGACGTTCCACGAGGCAAAGGTGTAAGTCTGAGGCATGGTGTCCTTTCGACGGGGTTGGCAGGCTTAAGATTAGCGCAATAGGGGCGGGGTGGGCTCCGCGTATGCTGACTCAAAGGCCGTATGCCGGGATGTCGCCCGATGCTGCCCGACCAACAAGGACGGAGGACTCATATGACGCAGGCGATAACGGACCCCAAGCAGGCCTCCGCCGCACTGGCGGAGCTGTTCAGTACCCACAAGCGTGTGGTGTTCTTTGGCGGCGCCGGTGTTTCCACGGCGAGCGGCATCCCCGATTTCCGCAGCGTGGACGGCCTGTATCACCAGCAGTTTGCCTACCCGCCCGAGACTATGCTCTCGCATAGCTTTTACGAGGCGCACCCGGCCGAGTTCTTCGACTTTTATCGCACCAAGATGATCGCGCTTGGCGCCAAGCCCAATCGCTGCCACATTAAGCTGGCCGAGCTGGAGCGCGCCGGCAAGCTCAGCGCTGTGGTAACGCAAAACATCGACGGCTTGCATCAGATGGCCGGCTCGAAGCACGTATTTGAGCTACATGGCTCGGTCCACCGCAACATTTGCCAGTCGTGCGGCGCGGTCTATAGCGCCGAGTGGATTTGCTCGCGCGAGCACGAGGACGCCGCGGGCGTGCCCGTGTGTCCTGCGTGCGGTGGGCGCATCAAGCCCGATGTGGTGCTCTACGAGGAGCCGCTCGACGAGCACGTGCTGACTGGCGCCGTTACCGCCATCGCCGCGGCCGATGCCCTCATTGTGGGCGGGACCTCGCTCGTGGTGTATCCGGCGGCGGGCCTTACGCGTTACTTTACCGGCGATACGCTGGCCATTTGCAATCTTGCCCCCACCGATCAAGATGCAAATGCCGACCTGCTGATTTCTTGCGACATCGCGGCCGCGTTTGCGTTCTAGCCGGCGCGCGCGGATACAATAGAAAGACTGATTGCAAAGCGACCCCGCCGTTAGCGCTCAGGCGCGGCGGCGCGGGCATTTTAGGAGGATGTTCATGGCGAACGATAGCAAGACATGGCGGTGCGGAAAGTACGAGCTCAGCTTTGACCGTCCGCGCATCATGGGCGTCCTCAACGTGACGCCCGATTCGTTTAGCGACGGCGGGGAGCACTTCGGCCCCGACGGCGGTGAGCACTTTGACCAAGATGCCGCCATCGAGTACGGCCTGGCGATGCTCGACGCCGGCGCCGACATCATCGACGTGGGCGGTGAGTCCACGCGCCCCGGCTTTACCCCGGTCAACCCCGACGAGGAGGCTCGCCGCGTGCTACCCGTGGTGCGCGCGCTGGCCAAAGAGGGCGCCATCGTCTCGATCGACACGCGCCATGTGGCGGTTGCCAAGGCGGCCGTGCGCTGCGGCGCCTCGATCGTCAACGACGTGACGGGCTTCACCGACCCCAAGATGGTCGAGTTTGTCGCGGCGAGCACCTGCGGCGTTATCGTAATGCACGCCGGCGAGGTCGCTGCGCCCGCTCGTACGCACGCGACGGTGCAGCTCGATACCTCTGCCGCGGCGTTTGTTGCCGAGAAGGCGCGCGAGGCGGCTGCCGAGGCCGCGCGCGAGGCCGAGAAGCCTGCCCGCCGTCGCCGTGGCAAGCTGCTGGGCGAGCCCAAGACGGAGGCCAAGCTGCCGGGTGGCGTGGTGCAGCCCTCGCTGCCGTTTGGCGATCCGGAGTCCGCACCCGAGCCTACGGGCGAGCAGAAGCAGGAGGCGCCTGCCGCCGAAGAGGCCGCCCCTGTCACCGAGTCTGCCGCAACCCCTGAGCCCGCGCCGGAGCCCAGCGATCACCTGGCCGCCATGATGCGCCGCAGCGCCCGCCGCGAGGAGGCCTACGTTCCCACCTCGCAGCTCCGCCGCTTTACCCTGCCCGATTCGGCGCCCATCATGCGCCGCGTCATGGGCTTTCTGTCCGATCAGGCCCGCGCGCTCATCCACGCTGGCGTGTCGCGCGACCGCATCTGCATCGATCCAGGCCCGGGGTTTGGCAAGACGGCCAACGAGGACATCGTCATCCAGCGCGAGACCGCCAAGATGGCGTCGCTGGGCTATCCACTCATGTGCGCCGTGTCGCGCAAGCGCTTTGTGGGCGCTGTCTCGGGCGTGACCGAGGCCGCCGAGCGCGATGCCGCCACGTTTGGCGTGTGCCTGGGCGCCATCCAGGCCGGCGCCAACATCGTGCGCGTGCACGACGTCGCGGGCTTTGCACAGTTCCTGAACGGTTACTGGGCTGTTGCCAAGCCGCAGCCGCGTCGCGCGTTTGTGGCCGTGGGCTCCAACCTGGGACATCGTTGCGATAACATCCGCGCCGCGCGCGACATGATTGCCGAGATCCCGCTCACCTGCGTGTCCAACTGTTCGCGCATCTACGAGAGCGAACCGGCTTACGAGACGCGCCAGGACGCCTTTGCCAACGCCGTCATCGAGATTAAGACCGAGCTGGCGCCGCTGGTACTGCTCGATGAGCTTATGAAGATCGAGGCCGAGCTGGGTCGCGACCGTTCCAAAAAGGTCAAGGCCAACGGTCCGCGTACCATCGACTTGGATCTGCTGTGGATGGACGGCGAGACCCACGGCGGCAAAAAGCTGCGCCTGCCGCATCCGCTCATTGGCGAGCGCGACTTTGTGCTGGTGCCGCTCGAGGACCTGATGCACGACCCGGCGCGGTTCTTCCGCTACAACGGCGTCGAGGTCAAGGAACCCGAGGATCGCGTGGGCCATATCGTGGGCGAATTGGGGCGTATGTAGATGATCGAGATGAATGCTGTAGCCGTCGGTGCCGAGCTCGACACCGCGCGCGACGCTGGTCGCGAAGGCGCATCCGCGGGCTGGTGCGCTTGGAGCGCGGGCGATGCATCGTTGACATTTTCGCTGGTCGTTCGCCCCGACGTGAACATGCATGCCTTCCACGGCCTGCCGTTTGTGGCTGCGATGGGCATGATGGATGCGCTTGTGGGAACGGCTGCGGCACCGGGACTGGGCCTTGCCGGCAAGGTGGGCATTCAATGGCCGAGCGACATTGTGTGCGGCGCGCCTACGTTTGAGACGCCGTTTGCACGCGTCGCCGTCAACGGTGGCGCCGGTGCCGCAGGCATGTTCGGTGCCGTGACGGTGGATATTGAGCGCGCGGCGCTGGGCGAGCTTGGCGTGGATGTGGCTGACGAAGCGCTGGTCGAGGCGTTGGCCACCGCCGTGCTGACCCGCGTGGACGCCTGGGCGGTTGTTGCCAACACACCGCAGGGCGCTGCCGGTCCGCTGGCTCCCGTGCTGGGCGAGTACTTCGACATGGTGCCGCTGCTCGGTCGCCAAGTTGCGGCGGTGTCGCCCAACGGCCTGCCGCTCGCGGTGGGCGTGTTCGCGGGCCTGGACATCTGGGGTCGCGCGACCATCAAGACCGATGCCGGTGAGCAGGAGTTTCCACCCGAGGCCGTACGGATTCGCGGACTGTAGCGCGAGGCGCTAGCGCTCAAAGACAACGATGACACCAAGACCCTCCTCGGCTATGCCGGGGAGGGTTTCGCTTGCCTGGGGGATGGGTCGCCAGCGCCCTATTCCTCAAAACTGAAAAATTTTCGTTTTTGAGGAATAGACATGGCGAACGTTTACGGGGGCTGTGGCATCGGGCGTGCTCGACTTAAGCCCCAGCCCTACCCCAGCTCCTGCATGCGGCGGTAGATTTCGCAGATGCCCTTGATGGTGAGCTGTCCGTCGACCACGTCGAAGGCATCGGTCGAATCGGCGACGATACCGGCAAGGCCGCCCGTGGCGATAACGGTGGCATCGTCGCGGCCCAGCTCGCGCTTCATGCGCGCGACCAGGCCTTCGGCCATGGCGGCGGCGCCCATCACGGCGCCGACCTTGATGCACTCCTCGGTATCGCGGCCGATGGCGTGCTCCGGCGCCTCGAGCGGAACGCTGGCGAGCTTGGCGGCGCGGGCGGCAAGCGCGTCCATGGAGATGCGGATGCCCGGCGCAATCGCTCCGCCAATGTAATAGCCGTCCTCGTCGATGACATCGATATTGGTTGCGGTGCCAAAGTCTACCACGATCGCCGGCGTGCCGTAGAAGGTCTCGGCCGCGACGGCGTTGGCAATGCGGTCGGCACCTACGGCCTGGGGGCGTGCCGTATGCAGCTTGGTCACGGCGGCAGTCTGCGGCCCGATAACGATGGCGTCTGCCGCGATGCGGTCGGCCACGGTGTGCCACTCGCGCGAGAGCTGCGGCACTACGCCGGCGAAGGCGATCGCGTCGACCGCGTCGAGCGAGAGGTCGTACATCTTAAAGAAGCCCATCAGGCGCACGTGGATTTCGTCGGCGGTATAGGAGCGGTCGGTGGGCATGCGCCACGACTGTACCAGCTCGTCTCCGTCAAACAGGCCCATGGCCGTCTGCGTGTTTCCCATATCGATAGCGAGCAGCATGTCTACTCCCGGTGTTGGCATAAAAGGACGCGCACCATTGTATACGCGCCGTCGACGGCGCTCGGCTGCGATTCGTATGCGGTGATAGGGGCTGAGGGGTTTAAATATGAAGGAATTATGCTCTACGAGATTTTCCTTGCCGTTTACCGAACTCCCACGTAATATTCTTTCTTGCGCACATGAGGCGCCCAGACATTGCGGGGTGGAGCAGTCTGGTAGCTCGCCGGGCTCATAACCCGGAGGTCGTAGGTTCAAATCCTGCCCCCGCGACCAAGAACTCGCAGCTCGTCGGCCTAGCCGGCGAGCTTTTTTGTTATTCCGGGACCGTGTTTTCGGTCCAATTCTCGACCTCTCAAACAAAATCTCGATCTGTAACATCTAGCTCCGATTTGGGCGGCTAGGTGTTACAGATCGAGATTTTCCGACGGAACGCTCTCGTTTATCTCGATCTGTAACAGTAAGACCCGGTTTTGCCGCGTAACTGTTACAGATTGAGGCAAACTGACGGGCCGTCCCACCCCCATCCACCAGCCGCCACCTGATATTCGCCGATTTCCGTTGTGCTGCTGTATTCCCATGCCATATCCTCTAGACAACTACGCGGCATCATCGCCGCCGCGCCTACAAGAGAGGAATGTCCATGACCGCACCTGCATTCAAGCTGCTCCAGCCCATTACGGTTGGCCCCCTTGAGCTCAAAAACCGCATTATGTTCCCGCCGCTGACCACCGGCTACGAGGAGCGTGACGGTTCCATCGGCGAGCGCAGCCTGGCTTTTTATGAGCGCCTGGCCCGTGGCGGCGCGAGCTACATCGTCATCGGCGACGTTGCTCCCGTTATGACCGCGAGCCCCACGCCCAAGCTGGCGACCGACGCTCAGATCCCCACGTTTAAGGCACTGGCCGACACCGTCCACAAGCACGGCGCCAAGATCGCGCTGCAGCTGTTCCACCCCGAGTACGACGTGCCCGGCGTCGGCCGCATGGTCATGGGCTCCATGGCTGCCGCCAAGGCCGCGCAGGAGGCCAAGGCCGCCGGCGACGAGGAGACCTTTGCCGCCAAGATGGCCGAGTCCAACGAGATCCGCAAGCAGGCATATGCCAAGCTTCACCATGACATGCAGCACTTTGTGAACGAGGCCAGCGTGGAGCAGCTCACCCAGATCAAGGAGGCCATCGCCGCCTCGGCCGCCCGCGCGCAGCAGGCCGGCATCGACGCCATCGAGGTCCACGGCGACCGTCTGGTGGGTTCGCTGTGCTCGGCAATCCTCAACAAGCGCACCGACGAGTACGGTGGCTCGTTCGAGAACCGCGTTCGCTATGCGCTGGAGGTCGTCGCTGCCATTAAGGAGGCCGCGCCGGAGCTGATGGTGGAGTACAAGCTCCCCGTAATCATGGAGAACCCCGACGGCACGCCGCGCGGCAAGGGCGGCCTGCAGCCCGACGAGGCCTGCGAGTTTGCCAAGCTGCTCGAGGGCGCGGGCATCGATATGATCCAGGTCGCGCAGGCAAACCATACCGGCAACATGGGCGACACCATTCCGCCCATGGGTGCCATGCCCTACAACTGGACGTTACCCGTGGCCGAGCGCGTCAAGGCCCTGGTCTCCGTGCCGGTGGCCACCGTCGGCCGCGTGGTCTCGGTCGAGGCCGGCGAGAAGATTCTGGAAGACGGCGCGGCCGACATCATCGCCTATGGCCGCTCGCTCATGTGCGATCCCGACATTGCGTTGAAAGCCGCCACGGGCGAACCCATTCGCGAGTGCCTCAACTGCAACAAGGGCTGCGTCGATGCGATTCAAAACCGCAAGTACATCCAACAAGGGCTGCGTCGATGCGATTCAAAACCGCAAGTACATCTCGTGCGTGCTCAATGCCGAGAACGGTGACGAGGCGACCATCGCCATCAAGCCGGGCGAGGGCGACAAAAAGATCGCCGTGGTGGGCGGCGGTATTGCCGGCCTGGAGGCCGCACGCGTTGCGGCCAAGCGCGGCTACGCTGTGACCGTCTACGAGGCGAGCGATCATCTGGGCGGCCAGATTGTGCTGGCAGCCGCGCCTCCTCGCAAGAACGAGATCATGCGCTCGGTCGAGTACTACGAGAAAATTCTGCCTGGCCTGGGTGTGAAGGTTGAGCTCAACCACGTTGCTACCGCTGAGGACCTCAACGCCGCCGACGCCGCGATTGTGGCCGTGGGCGCGCACGACGTGGTCATCCCCGTTCCGGGTGCCGACTCGGAGAAGGTCGTCTCGAGCTGGGACGTGCTGGCCGGCAAGGTGGAGCTTACGGGCCGCGTCGCCGTTATCGGCGGTGGCTTGGTGGGCACCGAGACTGCCGAGTACCTGCTGCAGCACGGCTGCAAGGTGGCGATCGTCGAGATGCTCGACAAGATTGCCGCGGGCGAGTCCGAGACCATTCTGCCGCTGATTATGAGCGACTTTGCAGAGCACAACGTGGAGCAGCACGTGAAGACCCGCCTGACCGCCATTACCGACGGGGGCGTGGAGGCTGTTCATACCACCGAGGACGGCGCCGAGGAGCCGGTGAAGATCGCCTGCGATTACGTGGTGATGGCTGTGGGCTCCAAGGCCAACGCGTTTGACCTGGATGGCGTGACGGTGCCCGTGACCTGCGTGGGCGACTGCTCGGGTGAGCGCACCGCCGACATTGCAAGCGCCATTCGCACGGCGTATCACGCGGCCAACGAGCTGTAGTTAACATCGCAGCGGGGCGGGGCGGTAACACGGATCCACCTCGCCCGGCTGCGTCCCAGCGAAAACGACCGGGTTGGGTCTGCGAAGGCGGGCCCAACCCGGTTGATCTTTCGCCGGGGTGACTTTTGGCATGGAGAGGTATGGAAATGTCCGCTTGCGCGGACGACCTCTTTTTGAGGAGGGGTCAATATTTAACAATATTACATCAAAGAGGTAATTAGACACCAATCTTGTCGGTTAAAACTCTTCTAGTTGCCATACGTGTTACCTGCATAAACAAATGCTAAGGAAATGCTATGGAAATGCGGTATATCGGTGGCAAATATGCAAATTCCTGCGATGCGATTTGCAATTAACTGCTGCGTGTAAACAGTAAAATGCTACTATCTAACTTGCACGTAAGGTAGCAAATTAGTGTTTATGGCTAAAAAGTAGAAGTGGCAGGTATGTCAGAAGCAGCAAGGACTCGCACGCATGCGCCCGAGATTAGGCAGCGCGCCGTCGAGATCCTCCAAGAGGGGGTCGGTCATCGCGCTCTCGCCGCAGAGCTTGGCATCCCCCAGGACACAGCTCGACAGTGGGCCCGCGCGTATGCCGTGGGTGGCGCCGACGCCGTTCTTAATGCGGGCTCTCATCACCACACGTATTCGTTTGACGTTAAGCTTGCCGTGGTTAAAGATCGCTTGGAAAATGGCCTAACGGTGCGCGAAGCTATGATTAAACATCAGATCCCCAGTGAGTCTTCGGTCAAGGCCTGGTGTCGTCTGTATCGCAATGGCGGCGAGGCCGCTCTGGTTGATAAGCCGCGAGGCCGTAAACCGCGCGTTAAAAAGGCGGAATAGCGAGCGGGATGGTGCGCCCACAGGGGCGCATTTTTCTTGCCGAGACAACTTTTCGGATCGCCGCGTGCCTATCGGGACATCCTCCAAAGTGGCCAATAAACCGCGCGCAGTGCCCGCGCGCCCATCGCTGCGGTAAGGAAACGTCACTCTTCTACTCCAATGCGGACAGACTCCTTGCCCCGAACGTATAAAACTCCCCAGTTGACCGAAAACCCGCCGCCGCTACTCCTCAATTGAGCTATAACGTTAAACAATTGCAGCGTTTTTGCATGGGGGAGCGATGGTATGACGCTACTGTATTTCCTTACCCTGTTTCCGCTGGTACCGGCGCTGGGCATGCTGCTCGCGCGCGGTGACCGAGCTCGCGATGCGGTGGGGCTCATAGGCTCCGGCATTATCATGGCGGTGACAGTTGTAGTCGCCGTCATGTTTTTTGGTACGGGTCCGCAGAGCTTTGAGGTTGCCCCCGGCACCTCGCATGTGCTCTCGATCACCAGCTCCGTCATCGACGTAATTCTGTGCGCCGTCATCCTGTACAACGCGTTCAAATATAGGAACGCGCTTACCGGTGTGCTCGGCGTGGTGCAGCTGGCGGGCTCGATTGCCTTCGCGACCATGACGTTGCCTGCGGCCGAGGCCGTCACCGCAACGCCGCTCTACCTAGACTACATGAGTGTGATCATGGTGCTCGCCGTCGGCATTGTCGGCAGCCTGATCTGCGTGTATGCCTTGGGTTATATGAAGGACTTCCAGGCCCATGACGAGCACGAGGCTGCGCTGCGCGGGCAGACCGCGCCCGACCGACGCCCGCAGTTCCTGGCGCTTATGTTCCTGTTCCTCTCGGCCATGTTCGTCATCGTGACGAGCGACAACCTGGAGTGGCTGTTCTGCGGCTGGGAAATCACCACCGTGTGCTCGTTCCTTATGATTGGCTATACGCGCACGCCTGAGGCCATCAAAAACGCCTTTACCCAGATCATCCTTAACATGCTGGGCGGCATCGCGTTTTTGGCGGGCCTTATGTTCCTGCACGTCAACGGCATGCCGCTGACCATCTCGGGCATGATCGAGCTTTCCGGCGCCGGAACCGCGCAATCCGCGCTGCTGGTGATGCCGGTCGTTCTGCTGTCGCTCGCCGCACTCACCAAGGCCGCACAGATGCCGTTCCACACGTGGCTGTTGGGTGCCATGGTTGCCCCCACGCCCACGAGCGCCCTGCTGCACTCGTCCACCATGGTCAAGGCCGGCGTGTTCCTGATGGTCAAGCTGAGCCCGCTCTATGCCATCTATCCCGTGACCGGCTTTATGGTCACGAGTGTGGGTGCCATCACGTTTTTGCTCGCTGCCCTCATGGCCATTTCGCAGAGCAACGCCAAACGCGTGCTCGCGTACTCCACCATTTCCAACTTGGGCCTCATCAGTGCCTGCTTGGGCGTCGGCGCACCCGAGGCCGTATGGGCGGCCATCTTCCTAATCCTGTTCCACACGGTAGCCAAGTCGCTGCTGTTCCTGTGCGTGGGTACGGCCGAGCATCATATCGGTAGCCGCAATATCGAGGACATGGACGGTATGTTCAGCCGCATGCCGCATCTGACGCGCCTGATGATGCTGGGCATCATGGGCATGTTTGTAGCGCCGTTTGGCATGCTCGTGTCCAAGTGGGGCGCCCTGGTGGCGTTTGCGCAGACCGGTAACGTGCTCATGATCATGGTGCTGGCCTTTGGCTCGGCCGCGACATTCTTCTTCTGGGGCAAGTGGCTTGCCAAGCTTTCGGGCGTCGACCCCACGGCTCAAAACGTTGAGGTTAATGTCCATAAGACCGAATGGATGGCCCTCAACACCATCGCCGCGCTGCTGATTCTGTGCTGCGTGGCGTTCCCGGTTATCTCGAGCGGTCTGGTGTCGCCTTACTTGGCCATGGTGTTTGGCCGCGTGCCGTACGTTATTGGCAAGGATGCCATGTATCTGATGGTGGTTATCGTGGCGTTTATCGCCGTGGTGCTGCTGACTTCATTCCGCGTGAGCAATAAACCGCACGTAAACGTATATCTTTCGGGCGTGGGAACCGACAAATATCGCCATTTCCGCGGCTCGATGGGACACGAGGTGAAGGCCGAAAAGCGCAATTGGTACTCGGAGGACGCCCTTGGCGAGAAGCGTATTGGCCCCGCGGGTAGCGTCGTGTGCTGCAGCATTATCTTGTTTGCCCTGCTGTGTTGCGCGTGGATTGGGCCCGAGCGACTTGCCATGAGTGCGCCCTCGGTGCTGCGCGGCAAGTATTTTGAAGGCTCGGGTGTCGTGGGCATATTTATTGGTACCGTGGCGTTTGCCTTGCTGGCGCCTTTGGTTGGTGGCCTGATCGACGGCCTTGACCGCAAGCTGTCCGCCCGCATGCAGGGCCGCGTGGGCCCGCGCCTGCTGCAGCCTTTCTACGACGTTGCCAAGCTGCTGCGCAAGGCCCCCGCCAGCGTAAACACCATGGACGATACCTATATGGCGTGCGCGCTCATCTTCACCGTCGTGGGCGGCGGCATCTTTGTGTCGGGTTCCAACACGCTGTTGTGCGCCTTTATGGTTACGCTCGCCGCGATCTTTGTGGTGCTGGCGTCCGCCTCGACGCAAAGCCCGTTTGCCCAGGTTGGCGCCGACCGTGAGCTGCTGCAGGTTATGAGTTACGAGCCCGCCGTTCTGCTGATGAGCGTGGGCCTGTACCTTGCCACCGACAGCTTTGATTCCATCGCCGTGACGGGGCAGTCGGCGCCCGTCATCGTGTACAGCGCGCCCATTTTTCTCGCGCTGCTCGCGGTGCTTACCATTAAGCTGCGCAAGTCGCCGTTCGATCTTTCATACTCGCATCACGCGCATCAGGAGATCGTCCAGGGCGTCGCCACCGAGATGAGCGGCGGCACGCTGGCCAAGATGACCCTTATGCACTGGTGCGAGACCGTGCTGTTTTTGATGTGGGTGGGCATGTTCTTTGTCTGGGACAACCCGGTGAGCTGGGTGGTCGCCCTGGTCGTTATGGCCGCGACGTATTTTGTCGAGGTGCTGATCGACAACACCTTCGCGCGCAGCACCTGGCGCAGTTGCTTTAAGCTCGGCTGGGGTGTGGCGCTGGTGTTTGGCCTGCTCAACCTTATGCCCATCCTCGTCGACGTGTTTATTTAGGAGGCGGCATCCATGGATCATAAAATGTCGCGCTCGCCGTGGGTTATTCATTACGACGGCTCGAGCTGCAACGGATGCGATATCGAGGTGCTGGCCTCGCTCACGCCGCTGTTCGATGCGGAGCGCTTTGGCGTGGTCAACACCGGTAACCCCAAGCATGCGGACATCTTTTTGGTGACGGGTTCGGTCAACGCGCAGAATCTGCCCGTCGTGCGCCAGATCTACAACCAGATGCTCGAGCCCAAGTGTGTGGTGGCCTGCGGCATCTGCGCGTGTTCGGGCGGCGTATTCCGCGATGCCTATAACGTGATTGGCGGCGTGGACCGCGCGATTCCCGTGGACGTGTACGCGCCCGGGTGCGCCATTCGCCCCGAGACCGTGATCGATGCCATTGTGGAGGCGTGCGGCATCCTGGACCAGAAGGAGGCCGTGATGCGCGCCGGTGGCGATCCGCTCACCGTGGGCGGTGCCGCTACCTGGGACGGTGGCGTTGAACTGGGCGAAGACGGGTTTGTGGCTGCGGGGACCGGGGCTGGGGCCGTTGTCGATGAGGCGCCTGCCGGGAAGTCCGCCGCGCCCGCCGCTGGTGACACACCTGCTGAGACGCCCGTCGCTGCAAAGGAGGCCGAGTAATGCAAAAGGCTATCTATACCACCGTCGGGATCGACGAGCTCCTGCCGCATGTTCAGGCGCTCAAGGGCGTTGGCGCGCGCTTTGTGCAAATGCACGCCGAGCGCAACGTCGACGACGGCTCGTATCGCTTGGTCTATACGTTTATCAACGTTCGTGCTGCTCAGGAGCATATTGCGCAGGACGGCAGCTATGCGATCGAGAACCTGGTGGTTGAGGGCATCGACCAGTACCAGGAGATTCCGTCCATCAGCTCGTATTACCCCGCGGTGTTCCCGTTTGAAAATGAGGCCCACGACTTGTTTGGGCTTGCCATTACCGACATGCAGATTGACTTTAAGGGCTTTTTCTACCAGGTCTCGACCGCTGAACCCATGAGCGTTATCACGCCCGAGGTGAAAGCTGCGCGAGAGAAGGCCATGAAGGTCCGTGCGGCTGCCGAGGCCAAGGCGCGCAAGGCTGCGGCCGAGAAGGCGGCTGCTGCGGCTGCGGGGGAGGGCGCTGCGGGCGCCGGCAATGCCGCGGGCGCCGCTGCCCAGTCCGCTGCGGCTGCCGGCTCCGATGCTCAGCACGATGAAGCTGCTGCGAAGGCCGCGCTCAAGGCTGCCGAGATGGAGGCAAAGCTCGCTGCCATGGATCCCGAGAAAGCGGCCAAGGTCCGTGCGGCGCTTGCCGCCAAGGCCGCCCGCGACAAGCAGAAAAAGGAGGCGTAAGGTCCATGGCACATCGCTCCGTTATTCCGTTTGGCCCGCAGCACCCGGTGCTGCCCGAGCCGCTTCATCTGGACCTGGTGATCGAGGACGACCGCGTCATCGAGGCAATTCCGCAGATCGGTTTTGTGCACCGCGGACTCGAGAAGCTCACCGAAAAGCGCGATATGCATCAGTTTGGCTACATCGCCGAGCGCATCTGCGGCATCTGCGCCGTGGGCCATAGCTACGGCTATGCCAGCGCCTGCGAGCGCATGCTCGACATCGAGGTGCCCGGCCGCGTGCAGTATATCCGCACCATTTTGCATGAGCTTTCGCGCATCCACTCGCATCTGCTGTGGCTGGGCCTGCTCGCCGACGCCTTTGGCTTCGAGGCGCTGTTCTATCGGTCGTGGACCCTGCGCGAGCAGATTCTCAAGATCTTTGAGAGCACTTGCGGTGGCCGCGTGATTCTGTCGATCAACGAGATCGGCGGCCTTAAGCACGATATCGAGGACTCCGAGCTGGCGGGTATTGTCCAGACGCTCGATGCCATGCGTCCTGACTACGAGACCCTGGTGCATACGTTTTTGGACGACAACAGCTGCGGCGAACGCCTGCATGGCGTGGGCGTGATCAGCAAGAAAGACGCGCTGGAGCTTTCGATGGTCGGTCCGTTTGGGCGCGCCTCGGGCGTGGACTACGACGTGCGCATGTTTGGCGACGGTGCCTATGCGGACCTGGCTGCGTTCGAGCCCATCGTTGCTACCGATGGCGACTGCTATGCCCGCTGCCAGGTGCGTTGTGCCGAGGTCACGCAGGCCATGGACATCATTAAGGAGCTTGTGGGCAAGATTCCGTACGACGGGATCGGCGGGCGCACCAAGCTTACGCCGGCCGACGGCGCACGCGGCGAGGTTGTGATTGAGCAACCGCGCGGCGAGGCGTATTACTATGTGCGCGGCAATGGCACCAAGAACCTGGACCGTTTTCGCGTGCGAACGCCGACGTCGCAAAACCTGGCGGGTCTGACGCATGCGCTGCAGGGCGTGCTCCTTGCCAACGTGCCCATGATTATCCTGACCATCGACCCCTGCATTAGCTGCACGGAAAGGTAGGCGCGGCATGAGTTTGCTGACATTTGCCAAGACGGCCTTGGGCTCTATGGTCAAGCAGCCGGTAACGGTGTGCTATCCGCAGGAGAAGCTCGCGGCGCCCGAGCGTTTGCGCGGACATATCGTTAACGACATGGACGTGTGCATCTGCTGCGGGATGTGCGCGCGTCGTTGCCCGGCGGGCGCGCTCGCGGTCAATCGCAAGGGCGGTACCTGGTCGATCGATCCGTACGCCTGCGTGGTGTGCGGCGAGTGCATCGAGAGCTGCCCCAAACACTGCCTGACTATGGACACCGCCCGCACTCCAGTCGCAGCGGACAAGACTCCCACGGTAGAAACCAAGCCGGAGTAGCGAGGAAATGAGGGCCGGTGGGGCAAAAATGCCCGCCGGTCCTCATTCGCATTCGTTTACCTGCGAAAATCCCGTGTCTCAACTTTGGTGAGACATTTGTCTCACGCTCAAAACCAAATCTGGAACGTGTGTCACCTGCTCAAATGGTGTCTCATTCCGTAACTTTAGGCTGATGCAAGGTCTGAGCCCGCGAGAAGGGAGACGCGATGGGTAAGTACACGAGGGGTCTCTTGGCGGTGATGCTGGCCGTAGTGTTGGTGTTGCCGGCTGCAGCATTTGCCATGCTGCCCGAGGTCAACGCCAGGTCCAGCACCGGTATGGACGGACCGGAAGCGACAAAGATAGTCGATCACGACACCAGCAACCATTGGAAGTTCTGGGCGGGCGGCTATGACGGCAGCAAGGTCACGACGCAAAACGTCGGCCGAATTTGGACGGATAAGACGGTCCAAGTAATCGATGACGGGAAATCGGACTTTTTGACTACGCTTTCGGCGATGTCTTCGACATCCGATACAACGTCGCTGGTTTCCAAGCCGCTCGACATCGTGATGGTGCTCGATGCCTCTGGCTCAATGGATGATCCTATGGGTGGTAAAGGGTCCCCTAAGCGTATCGTTGCGCTCAAAAATGCTGCCAACCACTTTATCGACACCATTGCCGAGCAAAACAAGAACGTTAAGGACGCGAGCAAGCAGCACCAGGTTGCCATCGTAAAGTTTGCGGGTAAGAAGAGCGATAAGGTCGGTAATGATACATACCGCTCCGACCGCAACACCTACAACTACTCGCAGACGATGCAGAAGTTGACGGCGTGCTCGGGTGATGGCGCAATGAGCCTCAAGAACACGGTTAATTCAATCGAGCCTGCTGGCTCTACTCGTGCCGACTATGGCATGGACCTGGCCAAGGGCATCGCTGGTCGTGAAGACGCCCAGAAGATCGTTGTGTTCTTCACCGATGGCTCTCCTACGAGTTCTAATGGTTTTGAGGCCGAGGTTGCTAAGGATGCCATCAATATCGCCAAGACCATAAAGAGTGGCGGGGCGACCATTTATACCATCGGTATCTTCAACGGTGCGAAGCCGGGCGACGATCCAACAAGCAGCCGCACGAGCAACGAGAATAAATTCATGCATGCCGTGTCGAGTAACTATCCGGATGCCACATCGTCCGTAAGCCATGGCTTTTTTGGAACTGAGGAGTGGAATGTCAATTTCGGCAACCCCGTTGCCGGTGCTAGCTACTACAAGTCGGCGACCAACGCCGCCGAGCTTGATCAGGTCTTTAAGGACATCTCGAGTGCCATTACGTCGGGCAAGGGTTTCCCGACCAAGGTCGAGGGCAACAATCCCAACGGTTCCGGCTACATCACATTCGAGGACGAGCTGGGTGCCTTTATGCAGGTCGATAGCTTTATCGGTGCCGAGTACAACGGCAAGACCTATGGCGCCGCCACCAAGTCGACCGATGGCAATATCGATACCTATACGTTTGATGGCGAGCTCGCTCACCTGGTGATCACGGTCGACCGTGCGGACGAGCAAAACCCTCAGCGCGGTGACATCGTGACGGTCAAGATCCCCGCATCGCTCATTCCGCTGCGCCGCTTTACCGTTGACGAGTCGGCGGGCACGTTCGTGGTTGACTCCACGGATGCCATCTCGCCTATCCGCGTTGCATATGCATCGAGTGTAAAGGCTATTGCACGCAAAAACCTGTTTACTCCCAATAACGTACCGGGACTGCAGGATTACATCAATGAGCACAAGGACGCCGATTCCAATACCGTTAGCTTCTACGCCAACAAGTGGACCGGCGACGATGCGGGCGATACGGTCGCGAGTTTTGAGCCTGCTGCTACGAACAGCTACTACTACTTTCAAAAGCTAACGCCCGTCTATACGGACGCAGCTTGCACCAAGCTAGCAACGGAAAAGCCTTCGGGCTCTAAGACCTATTGGTACAAAGATGAGTTTATGGCGCAGAACTCGTCGGGTGCGCCGTACGATGATTCCGTTTCGATCCCGATTAAGGGAAGCGAGCTTGAAAGCTTTGAAGGCGCTTTAGTAAAGGATGGCGACCACTGGTCGATTAAGGCTGGTACTGCGCGCCTCGCCTTTATCAATCAGCTCCACACCACCAAGGAACGTGTGGGCGGAAACCCGACTGACACCGCACGCGACGTAATCAATCCCCAGTGGAACAACACGAAGGTTGTTTCCGGCGCGACGAAGGTCAATGTTTATCTGGGCAACAACGGCAAGATTAGCTTTACGCTCAATACCACGCCGACAACGTTGGCAACTGCCGACTTTGGCCTGACCAAGGTGCTCGAGGGTCGCAACTGGACGGATGAGGACAAGTTTGAGTTTGGCCTGACGTCCGAGAACAGTGCCCCGATGCCCAAGTCCACGACTGCATTTGCGACCAAGGGCCATGCGGACATTAGCTTTGGCGAGATTGCCTATGACAAGCCGGGCACGTATGTCTACAAGGTTAGCGAGAAGTATGCCGGAACCACGGTCCATGGCATCGCCTACAGCAAGAACGTTGCAGAGTTCACCGTGACGGTGAAGCCCAACGCGAAGGGCGAGCTCGAGGCTTCCGTGAAGAAGACCTCGGGCGAGGCCGAGTTCAAGAACACCTATACCGCCAATCCCGCCGAGTCGAGCGTCACCGATCAGATTACAGTTACCAAGGTCCTGACCGGGCGCGACCTTACGGCCGGCGAGTTCAGCTTTGAGCTGCGCGAGGTTAAGGGCGAGGATTCTGAGCTTATCGAGACCGTTGTGAACGCTGTCGACGGTAAGGTGACGTTCAAGCCCATCAAGTACACCGAGATCGGCCAGCACACCTACACGCTGCACGAGGTTGAGGGCGACGCCGGTGGTATTGCCTACGACAACACGGTCTACACCATCGTGACGACCATTGCCGACAACGGCAAGGGCCAGCTGGTGGCTACGCATGAGCTGGAGGGCGCCGAGGACGTTAAGAGCATCGAGTTCAAGAATGCTTACAATCTGACCCCCAAGAGCTTCAGCGTCACCGATAAGATCGCCGCGACCAAGTCCCTGACCGGTCGCGACCTCAAGGACAGCGAGTTCTCCTTCGAGCTCGTCGAGGGCGACAAGGTCGTCGCCACCGGCACCAACGCCGCCGACGGCAAGATCACGATGGGCGCCGTGAAGTACACCGCGGCCGGCGAACACACCTACACGCTGCGCGAGGCCAAGGGCGGAACCACCAGCAACGGCATCTCCTACGACGGCAAGACCTATACCATTGTGACCACCATCACCGACAACGGTGACGGTACGCTCGGCGCTGCGCACAAGCTGCAGGGCGCAGAGACCGCCGAGTTTAAGAATTCCTACAACCTGACGCCGTCTAGCTCCAGCGTCACCGACCAGATCGCCGCGACCAAGGTCCTGGACGGCCGCGACCTCAAGGACGGCGAGTTCTCCTTCGAGCTCGTCGAGGGCGAGGGCGAGGACGCCAAGGTCGTCGCCACCGGCACCAACGACGCCAGCGGCAACATCACGATGAGCGCCGTGAAGTACACCGAGGCCGGCAAGCACACCTACACGCTGCGCGAGGTCAAGGGCGGAACCACCAGCAAGGGTATCACCTACAGTGACGCCAAGTACACTATCGAGACCACCATCACGGACAACGGCGACGGCACCCTCAAGGCCGAGCATGTCCTGAAGGGCACCGAGCCCGCTGAGTTCAAGAACTCCTACAGTGTGACCCCGATCGACGCAGAGCTCGACTTTGACCTGATCAAGGCCATCGACGGCCGCGACTGGACGGATGCCGACGAGTTCAGCTTTACCATCACGGCCCCCGAGGGCGCCCCGCTGCCCGATCCCGCAACCGTAACCGTGAGCAAGAAGGACGCGAAGGATGGCGTCGCCGCCATCAAGTTCGGAAAGATCCACTACACGGCTGCCGGAACCTACAAGTACGAGATCCGCGAGAACGCGGGCAGCGCGGCCGGCATGACGTATGACGCGCATGTCACAACAGCCGAAGTGACCGTGACCGAGAACGGCGACGGCACCCTGACCGCCAACGTCACCAAGAAGGAAAGCGGACGTTTTACCAACACGTACCGTACTGAGCTCGATTACGCCGCGGCCGGCGGCCTTAAGCTCAGCAAGACCCTCTCCGGACGCCCCATGACCGAGGGCCAGTTTACCTTTACCGTGACGCCCGCCGACGAGGCCTCGGCTAACGCGCTTGGCCTGCACGAGGGCACCAACGTGTACAAGTCTCCTGCAGCGACAGAGGGAACCGTCGGCCTGATCGACATTCTGGCCGGCCATGAGGTCATGTTTACGCAGGCTGATGCGGGTAAGACCTTTACATACACCGTTGCCGAGAAGAACGACGGCCAGCCCGGCTACACCTACGACAGCGCCGAGCGCACGGTGACGATTGCTATCGCCGACGATGGCGCCGGCACACTCACCGCTACGACGACCGTTTCTGGCGGACCCAATGGCACGTCTGTAGCGGTCCACAAGAGCGGCGAGAATAAGGTCGAGAGCGCCTTGGTCTCGTTCGCCAACAGCTACCACGCATCGACCGATAACCCGGGCACCGCTGCTCAGGTTGTCGCAACTAAGATCCTGGCCGGTCGTCCGATGGCCGACGGCGAGTTCTGCTTCGGTATTGCCTATGCAGGTGAGACGGAAGCCATCAACGGCACTACGGCGTGGAACGTTAACGGCCAGGTGAGCTTTGGCACGCTGCATTACACGACCGAGATGCTCGCCGATCTGGTAAACGCCCGCCGTGCTATCCGCACCGACACGGATGCCAAGCTTGCATGGACCATCAACTATACGGCCTTCGAGTACACATCTCCGCTCGCGGCCAAGGGTATTACTGCCGCGAAGCCGAGCTTTAGCTTTAAGGTCATCGTCGTCGATAACGGCGACGGCACTCTGACGGCGAAGCCTGACTACGGTGGTGCCGAGCCCGTGTTCGAGAACGTCTATGGCGCCGATGCCGTTGATGCCGCGCTCGCTGGTGTCAAGAAGCTCCAGGCAGCCGAGGACCTGACCCCGGCAGACATTGCGGGCAAGTTCACCTTTACCGTGACCGCCGATGAGGCGGGCGCCCCGATGCCCGAGCGCGCGACCGCAACCAACGACGCGGCCGGCAACGTGGACTTTGGCAAGATCCACTTTACACTCGACGACCTCAACAACGCCCTTGGCACGACGGGCGATGCGGCTGGCGAGGCCGACGCTGACGAGGCCGACGCCGGAGATGCGGAGGCCGACGAGGCAGGCGCCGATAAGACCGACGCCGACGCTGACGAGCCCAAGGACGAGCCCGAGCCCGCCGCTACCGCTCCGCGTTCGCACACCTTTACCTATACGGTGGCCGAGTCCGGTAGCGCTCCTGGCGTGACCAACGACGCTAACGCCACGCGCAAGGTTTCCTACGCCGTGACCGATGACGGTGCCGGGCATCTGAGCGTCGTGCGCAACGGCGAAGCTGGCGCGGACTTTACGTTCACCAACACGTACAGCGTGGTTCCCACCGATTCCAGCGTGACCGACCAGATCACCGCGATCAAGCGTCTGACCGGACGCGACCTTGCAGCTGGAGAGTTCACGTTTGATCTGCTCGAAAACGGCGTAGCTGTCGCCAGCGGCACCAACGACGCCAACGGTAACGTTACGCTGAGCCCGATCCGCTACGAGGCGCCCGGCGCGCACACGTACACGCTGCGCGAGGCTTGCCCCAACGCGCTCGGCCTGTACAAGGGCGTCACCTATGACAGCGCGACCTACACCGTCGTGACCACCGTCTCCGACAATGGTGATGGCACGCTGACCGCGGCGCACAAGCTCGAGGGAACTACCGAGTCGGCTGGCTTTACCAACAAGTATCACGCCATGCCCACGCAGGTTTCCATCGGCGCCATCAAGGTGCTCGAGGGACGCGAGCTCAAGAAGGACGAGTTTAGCTTTAAGCTCGTTGGCGAGGACATCGAGTCCACCGTCACCAACGATGCCGACGGCAAGATCAACTTCGACAAGTTCGAGTACGACGAGCCTGGTACGTACGTCTACGCCATCAGCGAGATCAAGGACGACGAGGCCGGTATGACCTACGACAAGTCCGTCTTTACCGCGACCGTCAACGTGGTCGATGACGGCGAGGGTAACCTCAAGGCGAATGTCGCCTTTGCCAAGGGCGATAAGAGCGTCGAGGGTATCGTGTTCAACAACACGTACAAGAAGCCCGAGACGCCCGATCCCGGCACACCCAAGACCGTGACGAACATCGTCAAGACGGTCAAGGGTTTCCTGCCCACCACGGGTGACCAGCAGGCCGCTGCACTGCTCATGGCATTCGTCATCGCCATGGCCGGCGTCGAAGCCCTGGTCTGGGGTATCCGTAAGCGCTAGGCACGCTGGCAGCGCCCGGGGCCAAAAGGCCCCGGGCGGCCGGCGGGGAGCCAGAACATAGCCCCCCACCCCACCCCCAGCCGCCGCGGAGGTATCTCCCTCCTCCGTGGCGGCGCTTTTGTGCGTAGGCGAGAAGGGTTCGCCACGAAACCGGCCCATCTACTACGTTTAGCCCCTTACCCCCCCAACCGTGCCAAAAAACGCGAAAACAAAACCGCAGGTAGAACGCCTGTGGTTTTGTTCAAAACGAAGGTATGGTCAGGGGTATCGAGTCGAACGTAGTAGATGGGCCGATTTCGTGGCGAGCGGTTCCGGCTGATCCCTTGGGGACGGAGGAAAACGGATCATTTTGGTCCCGCGAGGCTTGTGGAGACACTTGACGTGGCCGCCCGAACAAAACTATGCCAGATTACGGGGCTGAGTCACGAGTCTCCAACCATGCCGATATTCGTGAAAATAAAACCGCAGGTAGACGAGTTGCCATTTTGCAAAAAACGCGGGTATGGGTGGGGGTTCTGAGTTTAGCCCCGTAAACCGGCATAGTTTTGAAATGGCATTAAATTGGCAGCAGCCATTTTGCTACGCCGGAGCGGTCGGTCGTCGGACAACTACCCTCGCAGGTAGGCGATGGCGATTTGGGTGCGGTTGCGCAAGCCCATTTTGGCCAGGATCGAGCTGATGTGGTTGCGCACCGTGCCTTCGCCCATATAGGCGGTGGCGGCAATCTCCTTGTTGTCGAGGCCGCGGGCGATGAGCTCTGCGACTTCGAACTCGCGGTCGGTCAGACTGACAAAGGCCGCGGGTCGGTGGGTCGTGCCGGCCTCGATACCCGCCCCATCAAAGTTGATATCCTCGATTGCCTTACCCTCGAGCACGCGTTTACCGTCCATGACCTGCGCCAACGCGGGAGGGATGGCAGCGACGTCGGTTTTGATCAAGTAGCCGCGCGCGCCCAGTTTGAGCGCCGACACAATGTACTCGTCATCCGAGAATGTCGTCAGAAACACCACCCGCGCCGCAGGGTCGTGCTCGAGGATCTCGCGCGCCGCCGATAGGCCGTCGCATCCCGGCATCTGAATGTCGAGTAGCGCGATGTCGGGCTCGTGCTCGGCGTAGAGCGCGACCGCGTCGTTGCCGTTGGCGCCGGCGCCCACTACCTCGATCTGCGGCTGGGCGCCCAGGATAATCTTGAGCGAATCGACCACCAAGCGGTCGTCGTCGACAACGATGAGCCTCATCGGCTCTCATCTCCTTGCTGTTTGGGAACGGTGGCAAACACACGCCAGCCGTCGGCGCCGGCGCGCGGGCCGGCGGTGAAGGTGCCGCCAAGCGCCTCGACGCGCTCGCGCATGGAACTCAACCCCATGCCCTCCGCGGCGCCGTGGCCGCTTGCTTGAACCCCGCCCGCGCCATCGTCGGTAACAATGAGCTGGTAAAACGACGGATGCTCCATGCACCGTACGGTGACAGCATGGGCGCAAGCATGGCGCATGGTGTTGGAGAGTGCCTCGCGCAGGACCGCCGCAAAGCAGTTGGCGACATTTGCGGGCGCATGCTCGGCCAAAACCTCAAGCTCAATCTGCGGGCCGCCGTCCGAGCGCGCGCCTTCAACAATGCGTTCGAGCTGCACGGAAAGGTCGACGGCGTTGTCGTTGAGCGCATGGACGCTGGCGCGTACGAGCTGGAGCGCCACGTCAACCGTGCGTTTGACGTCGGCGAAATCGGCGGCGACGCCAGGCTCGTCGGCGTGAAGCAAGCGCAGGGCTTCGGCCTGCAGCGAGGCGCGCGTGAGCTGGTGGCCGACGTTGTCGTGGATCTCGCGCGCGATACGGGCGCGCTCGGCGAGCGTCGCGAGCTCGACTTCGTAGTCCTGGCGGTCGGCAAGATCGCGGTTGCGCGCTTCTAGCGCGAGGGCTCGTTCTTGCAGCTCATCGCGCGTGCGGCGCATGCGCTCTTGCTCACGCTCCAGCTGGGCTGTGCGCAGTGACAATAAGGTGGCGGCAACCGAAAGGATGACGGTCAGCAGAAGCGCTCGGGCGGTGAGCGCGTCGGTGCAAAGGTCCGCGACGAGCGCAAAGGTAAAAGCGGAGACAATGCCCAGCGCGACCCAGACGTGCTCACGGCGCACCCGCCGCGCAATGTCATAGAGAGCGAGAGGCGCAAACGGCACAAACGGCGGCACAAAGACAGCCGCGATGATGTAAGCGCAGCTCGCGGCCTCGCTTGTGCGGCGCGTGCGTTCCCCCTGTGCGACTTCGGCCAGCGAGGTGGCAATAACGCCAAGGCAAAACGCCGCGACCAGGCGAGCGTCCACAGCAAGACCCATGGCGGCCGCAATACAGCACGCCAAAACGATCGATTTGTCGAAAAGCCTGTTCATACGGGTATTGTACGCGAAGCCGCGCGTGGTGGAGGGGCCGCCTGCGCAACCGTGACATTCCTCCCGCGCGGCAAAGTGGGGGCGTCGGCAGGCCACGCGGCCAAGCCCCACACTCGTGACAAAGCTCACTGGCGCGCGCCGGCGGCTCCTGCGATGATGCAATCGTACCGGGCCGCAATCAACGGAAGGGCCGTCTCATGACAGACATCGTCCACGTCGAAAACCTCGTCAAGCGCTATGACGACCTTATTGCGCTCGACCACTTTAACCTGAGCATCGCCCCCGGCGAGATCTTTGGCCTGCTGGGCCCCAACGGCTCGGGCAAGACCACGTCCATCAACTGCATTCTGCAGCTGCTCGCCTACGACAAGGGCACCATCGAGCTGTTCGGTGAGCCCATGACGCCCACTCGTTACGACCTCAAGCGCCGCATCGGCGTGGTCCCGCAGCAGGTGGCGGTGTTTGACGAGCTCACCGTGCGCGAGAACATCGACTATTTCTGCAGTCTCTACGTCAACGACCGCAAGCGCCGCCGTGCGCTGGTCAACGAGGCGATCGACTTTGTCGGTTTGGGCGACTTTGCCAAGTTCCGCCCCGGTAAGCTCTCGGGTGGCCTGGCGCGTCGCCTCAACATCGCCTGCGGCATCGCGCACAAGCCCGAGCTCATCTTTTTTGACGAGCCCACGGTGGCGGTCGATCCGCAGAGCCGCAACGCCATCCTGGAGGGCATCTGCCGCCTGCGCGACGAGGGCGCCACGGTGGTGTATACCAGCCATTACATGGAGGAAGTCGAGCAGATCTGCAGCCGCATCATGATCATGGATGGAGGGCGCGTGCTGGCGCAGGGCACCAACGACGAGCTCAAGCGCATGATTCAGATGGGCGAGAAGATCGTAATTGAGGTCGGTGAGGTTTCGAGCGCGGCGCTCGGTGCCGTTGCGAGCCTGCCGCACGTTCTGGACCTTGCGGCAACCGCGGGGCAGCTCACGTTTTCGTGCGAGGCGAGCCCACATAACCTGACCGACATCCTCGACGCGCTGCGTTCGTACGACGTGCCGCTTGGCCGCATCTTTTCCGAGCCTCCGACCCTCAACGACGTGTTCCTCGAGATCACCGGCCGCGAGCTGCGCGACTAGGGGGCAGCCATGTTCAACACCATTATCATTGCGGTCAAGACGCTGCTGCGCCGGCCGAGCACATGGGTCTGGGGCGCGGTCTTTCCCATCGCGCTTTCAACGATGTTCATGTTTATGTTTGCGAATCTCAGCTCCGACGGCAAGATCGACCCGGTGCCGGTGGCCGTCGTGGCGGACGAGGCCTGGGACGCCTCGACCTTTAAGGATGTGGCGACGTCACTTGCCAAGGCAGGCGACGACCAGCTGCTCAAGATTCACGAGTGCGACGACGCGGCTGCTGCGAACCGTGCACTCAAGGCCGGCGAGGTCGCGGGCATCTATACGGTTGACGACGCGGGCACGCCCAAACTCACGTTGCTTTCGAGCTATGACAGCTCGCGTGCGTCGTCGGTGCTCACCGACCGCAGTATTCTGGAGACGGTGGCAAGCTCGTATACGCAAAATGCCGAGCTCATGTCCCAGATTGCCCAGGACAACCCGGCGGCGCTCGCCGACCCGGAGGCGGTCGCGCGCGCCCTGTCGCTCGAGGGCGGAACCCGCCGCGTGAGTCTGACGCGTGCCACGCCCGATGGCACGGTCATCTACTACTACGCGCTCTTTGGCCTGGTTGCGATGATGTCTGCTGAGTTTGCCGCCTTGAGCGTCGTCGATTTGCAACCCAATCTGTCCGGCCTTGGCGCACGTCGCTGCGTGGGCGGCCTTTCCAAGACGGCGTCGCTGTCCGGTATCTTTGTGGGCTCTTGGCTGGTTTCCTTTGCCTCGATGACGATCGCGATCGGCTACGTGCGCCTGGTCGTGGGCGTCGACTTTGGCGGGCGCGAGGGGTTGTGTTTGATGGGCGGCGCCGCTTCCGCGCTTGCCGCCACGGGCTTGGGACTCTTTGTGGGCACGCTTCCCGTTAAGGGCGGCAAGGCGTCCAAGTCCGGCATCCTCACGGGTTTTGCCACCGCGTGCGCCCTGTTCGCTGGACTCTACGGCGAGCCGGCGATGGCGCTTGCCGACGACGTCGCCCGCGCCTGCCCGGCCGAGTGTTGGCTCAACCCCGTCAAGCTTGTCTGCGACATGTTCAACCGCCTGTATTTCTTTGAGAACCTGGGTCCTTTTGCCGTTCGCGCCGGCGCGCTGGTCCTTATGGCGCTGCTGTTCGTTGCCGCCGCCACGCTGATTTTTGGAAGGAGCCGCTATGAGCACCTTTAAGACTGCGCTTCGCATGGCGCTCGCACACCCGCTCTATCTGCTCATCTACACGGTGTTTATTTCGCTGTTGGGCGTGTTTATCGCGGCATCGGTGAGCTGGAACTCGTCGCAGCTCACCGAGTACAAGCCCTACGACACCAACGTGATCGTGGTCGACCGCGACGACAGCGACCTTTCGCGTGCGCTTACCAAGCATCTGGGTTCGCGCTTTGAGCTGGTCACGGGCGTCGGCGACGGCACCTACGACCTCGCGGACGCGCTCTCCAAGAGCAACAGCGCCGAGGGCAGCGCCGACTGCGTGTTCTTTATCCCGGAGGGGTTTGAGGGCGACCTCGTTGCAGCCGCCCGAGCGGGGGAGTCCCTGCCCAAGCTCGATGTGACCTACGGTGCCGGCACCATGGCGGCAGCGCTTTCGTCTGCCGAGGCCTCGCGCTGGATCTCGCTCGCGGGCGCTGCGGCCGCACTTGAGCCCGCCGCTTCTAATGGCAGCGTCGCCAAGGCCGCCGAGCATGCCGCCGCCAAGCGCGCGGAAGTCGAGATTGAGCAGGTCAAGGTTGGCTCGACGGCCGCTGCCACGCTCGAGTCGTATTTCAACTTTGGCGCGTACGCGATTATCTCGTCGGTCATCGTATCGGTGGGGCTGGTGTTCTCGGGCATGAACGAGCCCGAGCGCGTGCGTCGTATGGATGCCGGCCCAATCTCCGAGCGCCGGCGTTCGCTCGCCGTGTTTGCGGCCGCCGCTGTAATCACCGTCTGTATCTGGTTTGTGTCGAGCATGATGGGCGTCGTGGGCTTTGCCGGCGCGGTTGCCGAGGTCGGCGTGGGCCGTGTGTGCCTGGCGCTGGCAGCGACGTTTGCCCTGGCGTGCACGCCGCTGGCCGTTGGCTTTGCGCTTTCGAGCCTGGGTGCGCGCGAGGAGCTGCTCAACGGTGTGGGCAACCTGCTTGGCATGCTCATGACGTTTTTGGGCGGCGCCTGGATGCCGCTGTCGCTCATGGGTTCGGCCGTGCAGACCGTGGCGCATTTTGTGCCGACGTTTTGGGTGAACGACGCGATTAGCAAGGCGCTCGCCGCGGACCTGACGTCCACCGTGCTGGGCGACATCGCCTGCGACCTGGGCGTCACCGTGCTCTTTGCCGCGGCAATCGCCGCCGCAGGTCTCGCCCTCGCACGTACCAAATCCCGCGCCTAGCCACCTAGTCGTTTAAGAACGTTCCCAATGACTAGTCTGAAATAAATCCCAGGCCTCGCTCCAAAATAGTTCGCCAAGGTTTACTATTACCTCATAAAGTAGTACGAGGCTAACAATGGGGATGCCATGGCAACGCAGAAAACCTACGTCCAGGTTAAGGATCTCAAAAAACACTACGGCGACGGTGACGCGCGTCTGACGGTGCTCGACGGCATCGACACGTCCATCAACCGCGGAGAGATCTGCGTCATGCTGGGACCCTCGGGCTCGGGCAAGTCCACGTTTCTTAACCTGATCGGCGGCCTGGAGGATGCCGACGCCGGCTCTATTCTGGTGGACGGCTGCGACCTTACCGTGCTCAAGCCCGCCGACCTGGGCGAATACCGACGCCGTGAGCTGGGCTTTGTCTTCCAGTTCTACAACCTGGTACCCGATCTCACCATCAAGGAGAACATCGAGGTCACGGCGCACCTGTCCAAAAACCCGCTCAATGTCGACGACCTGCTGCGTTCGCTGGGCCTCTACGAGCACCGCAACAAGTTCCCGCGCCAGGTCTCGGGCGGTCAACAGCAGCGCTGTGCCATCGGCCGCGCGCTCGTCAAAAACCCGGGCCTGCTGCTGTGCGACGAGCCCACGGGCGTGCTTGACTATAAGACGTCCAAGGAAATCCTGCAGCTCATGGAGGATGTCAATCACGAGTACGGCTGCACCATCATCATCGTCACGCACAATGCCGCCATCGCGCGCATGGCCAACCGCGTGCTGTGCCTGCGCGACGGTCGCATTGTCGAGGATGAGCTCAACGAGTCACCTGTCGCGGCCGCCGAGCTCGATTGGTAGGCGGCGCCATGACACCTCTCGCAAAACGTCTCCCGCGCGAGCTGCGCCGCAATATCGGCAAGTACCTGGGCATCTTTTTGCTTATGTGCGGAAGCATCGCTCTCACCTCGGGCTTTTTGCTCGCAGCCCACTCCATCGGTTGCCTTATCGACGGCATGCGCGACGAGTACATCATCGAAGACGGTCGCGTAACGACCTCCTTCGAGGCGACCGGGGAGCAGCTCAAGGCAGCCGAGGATGCAGCCGGCGACGTCGGCGGCGTCACGCTCTACAAGAATTTCTCCATCGACGCCATCATCAAAAAGGCGTCCGGCGACGACGGCACCAAGCGCACGCTGCGCACCTATGCGCACCGTGCCCAGGTCGACATTGCGTCCTACTGTGAGGGCAAGCGGCCCAAGGCGGACGATGAGGTGGCAATCGACCGCGTCTTCGCCACCAACAACGACCTCGCCGTGGGCGATAAGGTCGAGCTCGAGGGCCGCACCTACACCATCTGCGGAATCATGACCCAGCCCGATAGCCAGGCGCTGTTCCTCAACAATTTGGACTTTACGGTGAACACCATCACGTACGGCGTGGCCGAGGTCACCGATGCCGGCTTTGCCGCGCTCGAGGATGCCGGCGGCGCGCCTGCCTACACCTACTCCTTTACCTTTACCGATCGCGACCTCCCCACTGCGGATCGCATCGATGCGGAGCAGGATATGGTCGAGGCACTGACCGATGTCCATGCGCGCGTGGATGACCTCATCGACGCCGATTCCAACCAGGGCATTGGCTACGCGCGCGACGACGTGGACGGCGACTCCATGATGTGGACGACGTTGCTCGACATCATCATCGTGATCATGGCGTTTGTCTTTGTGGTCCTTACCGACGCCACCATCGAGGAGGAGAGCGCCATCATCGGCACGCTGCTCGCCAGCGGCTATCGTCGACGCGAGGTCGTGTTGCACTATCTTGCGCTTCCCGCTACCGTGGGCGTGGTGGCGGCGCTTTTGGGCACCGCGCTCGGCGTTGTGTTCTTTACCGAGCCCATGCGCGGCCTCTATTACGGTTCGTACAGCCTGCCGCCCTTCCAGGTGTACTGGAGCTGGGAGATCTTTGCGAAGTGCGCCGTGGTTCCCGCCGCCGCGCCCATCCTCATCACGCTGGTGGGTCTGCTTCGCAAGATGGGCAAGACCCCGTTGCAGTTCCTTCGTCACGAGGCGAGCGGCAAGTCGGGTACCAAGCGCGGTATGCAACTGCCGGAGCGCATGGGTTTTGTTTCTCGCTTCCGCCTGCGTATCTTCCTGCGCAATCTGGGCAACTTCGCCACGCTCTTCGTGGGCATTGCATTTGCGTCGCTGCTGATGCTTTTTGGTCTGGCGATTCTGCCCACGATGACGCACTACGCCGACAACCTCGAGACAAGCCTGGTCGCCGAGCACCAGTACACGCTCAAGGCGCCGCTGGAGCTCGAGGGCACTGCCGAGGAGCGCGAGCAGTGGTCGGCACTCGAGCGCTTGCAGTCGGTTGACGGCGCGCTGCTTTCTGTCGCCCAAGATGCCGATGACGAACTCGACGACGCGGTCGATGCGGCGCAGACGGCGGCCGATGCCGCGACCGCATCTCCGTCTTCCGAGAGCCTGGCCGCGGTGCAGGATGCGCTTGCCAAGGTCCAGGACAAGAAGGACGCGCTCTGCGCGCGTCTCGACGACCTTGCCGATGCCCTCGGCTGCGACCGCGATGAGGCCATCGGCCTGATCGACAAGGCCTCTAAGATCGACACTGACAACGACGATATCCACCCGGTCAATACGACCGACAACGGCGCGGGCACAATCGCACAGGCCGAGAAATACGCCGTTTACCAGCTGCAATACGACCGCGGCGATGGAAATGGCGAGGAGACGATTTCCGTCTACGGCATTTCATCCGATTCGCGCTATTGGAAAGACCTCAACGTCAGCGATGGGCGCGTCGTCTTTGGCGGCGGTCTGCTCGATAAGTTTGGCTGGAGCGAGGGTCAGAAGGTCACGCTCAGCGACAAGTACGAGGGCGAGCATTATTCCCTTGAGTATGCGGGCAAGGACTGTGTCTGGGGCTCCAAGTCGGACATGAATATCTATATGAGTATCGACGACTTTAATGAGCTGTTCGACAACGATGCCGCCTACTTTAACGGCTATGTGAGCGACAAGAAGCTCGACCTCGATTCGCGCTACTTTGCCGGCGATACCACGCCCGACGACATGCGCGCCGTGGGCGACCAGTTCATCGGCATGATGAGCAAAATGATCGGTATGATGGTCGGCCTCGCGGTGTTCATTTTCCTGCTGTTTATGTACTTGCTGACCAAGGCCGTGATCGACCACAGCGCCCGTTCGATCAGCTATATGAAAGTCTTTGGCTATCGCGATAGCGAGATCTCGCATCTGTACATCCGCTCGATCACGCTGTGCGTGGCGGCATCGCTCGTGCTGAGCCTGCCGGTCATTATTGGCTCGCTCACGGCCGTCTTCCGCTCGATGCTGCTCGCCTACAACGGCAATATCGAGATCTATGTGCCCTGGTGGTCCATGGCGGCGTGCGTGGGCATTGGCTTTGCGACCTACCTGGTCGTGGCGCTGCTACACACGCGCTCTATCAAGCGCGTCCGCCTGGCCGAGGCCCTCAAAGTCCAAGAGTAGTCATCGGGGACGTACTTAAATGACTAGGTGCCGTACTTGACTTTAACTCTGCTTTAACTGGTACCATCCTCTATGTCTGTAACGCCATATAGACCGAGGGGATATATCTATGACCGCAACTGCACCCGCAGCACCCGCTAAGGTGTACTTCACTAACCTGCGCACGCATGCTCGCGAGAGCCAGCTCGACAAACTCAAGCGCCTCATCCGTCACGCCGGTATCGAGCAGATCGACTTTGAGAACAAGTTCGTCGCCATCAAGATTCACTTTGGCGAGCTAGGCAACCTGAGCTTTTTGCGCCCCAACTACGCCCGCGCCGTCGCGGATGTCGTGAAGGAGCTGGGCGGCAAGCCCTTCCTCACCGACTGCAATACGCTCTATGTCGGTAGCCGCAAAAACGCGCTCGAGCACATCGATACCGCCTACCAAAACGGTTTTACCCCGTATGCTACGGGCTGCCAGATCATCATCGCCGACGGCCTCAAGGGCACCGACGAGGCACTCGTCCCGGTCGAGGGCGGCGAGTACGTGCACGAGGCCAAGATCGGTCAGGCGCTCATGGACGCCGATATCGTGATCAGCCTCACCCACTTTAAGGGCCATGAGCAGGCTGGTTTTGGCGGCGCCATGAAGAATCTGGGCATGGGCGGCGGTAGCCGTGCCGGCAAGATGGAGCAGCATGCCGCCGGCAAGCCGAACGTCGCGACCGAGCACTGCGTTGGTTGCCGTGCCTGCGAAAAGATCTGCGCGCACAACGCCATCTCGTTTGACGATACCCGCGAGCGCGAGCTTGCCAACGGCAACACCCGCACGGTGCACGTGGCCGCCATCGACCACGATCGCTGCGTGGGCTGCGGCCGCTGCATCGGCGTATGCAACCAGGACGCCATCAAGCCCGGCTATGAAGCCGCGGCCGACGTGCTCAACTGCAAGATCGCCGAGTACACCAAGGCCGTCGTCGACGGCCGCCCGAGCTTCCACATCTCGCTTGCCATGGATATCAGCCCCAATTGCGATTGCCATCCCGAAAACGACACGCCTATCGTCAACGATATCGGCATGTTCGCGAGCTTCGACCCAGTCGCCATCGACCAGGCCTGTGCCGATGCCGTCATGGCATCCGAGCCGCTGCCCAACACCGAGCTTACCGACAGCGCCGCCAAGATGGAGCATAACCACGAGCATTTGGAGGGCGAGCGAGCGCGCGACCCCTTCTGCATCACGCATCCCGACACCGACTGGCGCGCGTGCATCGCGCACGCCGAGAAGATCGGCCTGGGCACGAGCGAGTACGAGCTCATCGAGGTAAAATAGCGTCGTCCTATTGGATGAAGCACGCGCATTTGTAGCGCAACGTTAGCAAAAGCCGCCCGTGAGCACAGCGCTCGCGGGCGGTTTTCCGGAAGTATGCGGCAAATTTCGAGACCGCCGAGCACACGACATTTTTTGACAACAAAACCCCTGATAAATTGTTGGTAAAACTGCGGTCTGGTCGGCAGTTTCAGAATTTGCCGCATACTTCCGAAAATAGGGGGTCAGATAAAGCTCCAAACGACGCTTGTTGCCTAAAAATACTTGTCAAGGAAGTCGTCGACCGTGTTCCAGTAGAGCTCGGGGTCAACCTGCGCACTCTTGGCGTGGGTGGCGCCATGGATGGTGAGCTTTTGCTTGACCTTGCTGGCGCACGCCTCGTAGTTTTGGTTGAGCATGCTGTACGGCACAAAGGTGTCCTGGTCGCCGTGGATAAACAGCATGGGAACCGTCGCATGCTTGAGCTGCTCCACGCTGCTCGCCTCGTGAAAGTCGTAGCCCGCGCGTACGTTGCACACCAGATTGGCCACATCGAGCAAAGGAAAACTGGGCAGGCCAAATACATCCTTGAGCTGCAGGGAAAACTCGTCCCAGACGCTGGTATAGCCACAGTCTTCGATAATGCACTTCACGTTTGCGGGCAAAGATTCCCCTGCCACATTCATGGCGGTCGCCGCACCCATCGACTCGCCAAAGACCAGGATGCGCGCCTCGGGGTCAGCCTGAACGATTCGCTCGATCCATGCGACGATGTCGAGGCGCTCGGGCCAGCCCATGCCGATATAGTCGCCGCCGGAGCGTTCGTGGGCGCGGGCGGCGGGTGCGAGTACGTTCATGCCACGGTCATGGAATCGTTTGGCGTATCGGGCCATGCCGATGGGCTCATTGGTGTATCCGTGTAGGCAGACAGCGTAATTGTGTGTGGCCTCTGGGGCAGCAAAATACCAAGCGGCAAGCTCAGTTCCGTCATCTGCGGTGAGGCTGCTGCTCTCGCGATTCTCTTTAAACCACGCCCGCGCCTTGGTTTCCTCGGCATCCGGCTGCTCACCTTTTTTGTCGTCTTTGCCATCCTGCATCATCTTCATGGTGTAGGGCGCGTGGGGATTCAACGCGAAGTCAAACAAAAAGTTGCCGGCAAATCCGAGCAACGTGACAACGAGCGCCAGCGCAACAACGACGGTTATCTTAAGCTTTCGATGGGGGCGTGCGCTTTGAGACATTTGCGGTTCTCCTTAAAGATGTTGATACATCAACATTCAAAACAAGCGCATTATGGACGTTCGCCGTTGATGCGTCAACAAGCAAAGAATGGGTAAACAAAGGGTCACATATGGTGCAAATTTCGCACGTACCCAGACGCTTTGATATAGTGTTGAGAACTATTTACGTTGGAGGATGTAACCGGCATGTCCGATTCGAGCGACAGTTCCAAGCCGCGACCTAAGGCCGCGGCCGTTCCGCATTACACGGTGGGCGAGGAGATCATGAACTCCGTCACCCATGGTGTCGGTTGCCTGCTGGGCATCGCAGGTCTTGTGCTCCTGATCGTATTTGCCGCTCTTCGCGGCGGCGGTCCGGCGCATATGGCCGCGGCAATCGTCTACGGCGCCAGCATTATTCTCGAATACCTTGCCTCCACGCTCTACCATGCGATTCAGCCCGCGGGCGCCAAGCGTGTGTTTCGCATCATCGACCACAGCTGCATCTACCTGCTCATAGCTGGCAGCTATACGCCGTTTTGCCTCATCACGCTGGCAAACGACGGTGGCCCCGTGCTGTTTTTTGCCGTATGGGCCATCGCCATTATCGGCATCGCCCTCGAGTGCTTCCTGCGCGAGCGTCAGCCGCATTGGGTAAGCGGCCTGGTCTATCTGCTGATGGGCTGGCTCGTCGTCTTTAAGCTGCCCGAGCTCGTGTCGCTGCTCAACCCCGTGGCACTTGCCCTGCTCGCCGTCGGCGGCGTGTGCTACACCGTGGGCGTGCCGTTCTATATCGCCAAAAACGTGCGCTACCTGCATAGTGTATTTCACTTGTGGGTACTTGCCGGCAGTATCTTTCAGTTCATGGCGGTGATCCTCTTCGTAATCTAGCGACCGTGCCCGTGCGCCCGCAGTTCCTTTTGGGCGACCGGCACAATTGCCGTATCCGCCATCAACGTTTTAACCTGACGTCCCGAATCTTGGAGGTTCGAGAAACTCCCGATGGACATAACCATCTCCCTTATCACCACCCTTGTTTTGACCCTCATCAATGGCTACTTCTCTATGTCCGAGATGGCGCTCACCACGGCCAAGCGCGCCGTGCTGGAGCACGAGGCCGAGGAGGGCGACAGGCGCGCCGAGCGCGCCATTAAGCTGGCCGCCGATTCCGACGAGCTGCTCGCTACCATCCAGGTTGCCATCACGCTCGTGGGCTTTGCCTCGTCCGCCGTCGCCTCGACGAGCCTGTCCGACCCGCTCGCCACGTGGCTCATGAGCTTTGGCATCGCGCCGCTCTCCGCTATCGCGCGCGGCCTGGCGCCGGTCATCATCACCGTCGCGGTCGCCTTCGTGTCCATCGTGATTGGCGAGCTCGTGCCCAAGCGTATTGGCCTGGCAAATGCCGAGGGCGTGTCCAAGCAGGTTGTGGGCCCGCTGTCGTTTTTCCAAAAGATCGCCCGTCCGCTCGTGTGGCTGACCGGCGCCTGCTCCGACGGCTTGGCCCGCATCCTGCGCATCAAGAGCGCCGACGACCGCCAGAATGTCTCGGAGGAAGAGATCAAGTACATGGTCTCGGAGCAGGATGACCTGCTCGACGAGGAAAAGCGCATGATCCACGAGATCTTCGACCTGGGCGACACCGTTGCCCGCGAGGTCATGGTGCCGCGTGTGGACACCACCATGTGCGGGGACGACGAGACGGTCGCCGACGTGCTGTCCACCATGCGCCAGACCGGCTTTAGCCGCATCCCCGTCTATCACGAGGACCCCGACAGCGTGGCGGGTATCGCGCACATCAAGGACCTGATTCAGCCCTCGCTCGATGACAAGGGCAATCAGCCCATCGCCGGCTTTTTGCGCGACGCCACCTTTGTGCCCGACACAAAGGACATCCTGCCGCTGCTGTCCGAGATGCAGACCTCGCATGACCAGATCGTAGTGGTCGTGGACGAGTACGGCGGCACGGCCGGCATTATCACCATCGAGGACATCGTCGAGGAGATCGTCGGCGAGATCGAGGATGAATTCGACCCCGACAACAAGTACCTCACGCGCCTTTCGCGCCGCGAGTGGCTCGTCGATGGGCGTTTTTCGTGCGATGACGCGATTGAGCTTGGTTGGCCGCTCGAGGAAAGCGATGATTATGAGACCATCGCCGGCTGGATTTTGGAGCTTTGCGACTCGGTGCCCGATATTGGAGAGGTGTTTGAGGTTGCGGGGTACAAGTTTAAAGTGCAGTCGATGCGTGGCCAGCGCATCTCGCTCATTCGCGTGATCGCTCCGGCCGAAACCAATAGGAAGGATTCCGAGCTTTCGGCAGACAAGCCGGCGACGTCGGGTGCAGGTTCTGCGGACCCGCACGACGGCGACGAGTAGGGCAAGGAAGAGTAGGGGAGAGTTATGGCAGGCCTGTTCAACATCCTTAAGGTCACCGTCAGCAAGGACAAGATCTGCGCGCATGTGCTGGTGAACCCCGGCATGCCGCTGATGACCTCGGAGGATATCGAGGCCACGGCGCGCGTGTACTACTTGGTGCCCGCGATTGCCAAGCACCTGTGCCTAGGCGATTCCGGCCGCGAGTTCCAGGACTGCATGGGCCAGACCGAGCTTTGCCACCTGCTGGAGCATGTGACGGTCGAGCTCATGAACGAGACCGGTCTCGCTGGCAGCATTTCGTGCGGCCGCACCCGCGTAAGCGAGCACGACGAGCGCGTCTTTGAGGTCGAGCTTTCGTGTCCAGATGATGCGCTGGCCATTGGCGCGCTGTCTTCCGCCACCTTTATGATGGACTGGGCTTATCTACACGCCGACCAGCCCACTCCCGATGTGGACGGTACGGTCGCGGGCCTGCGCAACCTGGTGCTGGGCATGCGCGCCGAGGCTGAGGGCAAAGATCCGCACGAGGCCGTCGCCGCCGCGAACGCCGAAGATGCAACCGAGGGCGAGCCTCCTGTCGATGCTACTGTTGAGCCCGTCGTCGAGGCAGCTGTTGAGGAGGCTGTCGAGTCCGAGCCCGTAGAGCCTCAGGGCGTCCCGAGCTTTGACGATGAGCCGCAGGAGGCAATCGATACCGAGGGCGCGACCGCCGAGAGCCACGAGGCCCCCGCTGCCGTCTACGGTGGCGCGGCGACGGTTCCAGCAGGCCCCGCACACGAAGGTACGCTTCCGCTCGTTGATGGCGCCGGTGAGGACCCGGCCGCCACGGTGGCTATGCCCGCTCTGCCGCAGGAGTAGGCTCGCTCACTATTACCATCATGTACCTGCGCCTTTACCGTACGCAGATGAGCATGACGGCAAGCGCTGTGCTGCGGGTATAATGGACAGCATTCAAACGGTGGGCGCCAAGGTGCCCGCAGGAGAGGAATGATCATGGGTAAGACTTTCAACTTCGTCTCGGGTGCGCTCTTCGGCGCCGCCGCCGGTGCCATCATCGGCATTGCTTTGGCCCCGCGCTCGGGTGCTGAGACCCGCGCCATGGCTGCCGATATCGCTAACGACGCCTGGGATAACATGCGCGACACGTACGAGCATGGTGCCGAGGAGGCCCGCGCCGCTGTCAGCGATTTCGGTCCGATGGTCGATGCCAAGACCGATGACCTGCGCGCCAAGGTCGACCTGGCCCGTGAGCGCATGGACCAGCTGCGCGAGCAGCTCAACGACGCCATCTCGGGCGGCAACGTGACGCCCGCCGCCGACGTCGTGGTCGAGAACGCCGTCGAGGCCGACACTGAGGCCGCGGAGCCTTCGACCGAGGCATAATGCGCGCGGCGGATTTTGTCGGCGCGAAGATTTATCGTAAGCCCGCAGAGGACAAGCGCACTAAAAAGGATGGCACGCCGCGCAGCCCTAAAAAGCTCGGGAAGATTCACTTTCCAGTCTTTACGCCGGGCGGCACGCGCGTGGTGGGCTTTATGGTTCGTCAGTCCGATATCGCGGGCATGATCGAGCGCCCCGACCGATTTGTGGCGCTCGATGCCATCGGTGTCTACGAGGGCGCCATCGCAGTTGACGACGTCAAGGGCACCTACGATGCCGCCGCTGCCAAGCGCCTCGATATCAACCTAGACGATTGCATCATCTGGGTTGGCATGGACGTGCGCACGGAGTCGGGCGACGTTGTAGGCTATTGCTCGGATGTCGAGTTTAAGCCGCGTTCGGGCATCGTCCAGGCGTTTTATGTAACCGCCGGCGCCGCGTCGAGCGTACTGGTGGGTGACACGCAAATGCCGCCGACGATGCTGCGCGGTTATGCGGACGGCGCGATGATCGTTTCGGACGAGGTCAGGTCGCTCGGGTATTCGGGCGGCGCTGCCGCAAAGGCTGCCGAGGCAAGTGTCGTGGTGGGCGACAAGGTCAAGAAGGGCGCCAAAGTGCTCGATGACAAGGGTTCGGTCGCGGTGGACAAGGGCAGCCGAGCGCTGGGCAGGCAGCTTGGCAAGACGCGCGGTATGTTCAAGGCCTTTAAGGACGAATACCAAAAGGCGAGCGGCGGCTCGTCGAAAGCTAAAAAATAGCGACGTACCAAATGATGGGAGGCAAGCCGGAGACCTGTTGCTCCGGCTTGCTGTGTTTATGGGGGAGGACACATGCGTCAAAACGGATCCTATACAAAGGGGCGGTCGGGGTCGCGTTCTACGCCGCGCCGAGATCTGGGACAGCTGCCCGGCGGCCAGCGCAAGCGTCGCCGTAAGCCTGGTGCGATGTACCTCAACCATAGCCGCGGCTTTAGCGACCGTAGCGCTCGCATCGGCAACAGCCGCACGCCGCGCCGTCAGTCTCGCCTACCCTATGCGCTCATCGCTGTCGGCTGTGCGTTTGTGCTGTTTATCGCTGCCGTCGTGGGCTATGTCAACCGTAGCGTGGACATTGTGCTCAATGGGGAACAGACTTCGGTGCGCGTGGGTTCTACGTTGCAGAACCTTATCGATGACCAAGGCCTGACCGCGTCGATGACAGCGTGCTCAAGCGCCATGGGGGCGAAAAGCTGTCGGTGAAGGTGGACGGCAAACGGGTGAAGCAGGGCAAGTGGGGTAGCCGCGAGCTAACGGGTGGCGAGAAGGTGACGGTCAAGGACGGTCGCGACACCTACGAGAAGCACGAGGTTCAAGCCACGACCATTGAGCCCAAGTTGAAGGTTGAGGGCACGGGCGCTATCGAATACGTTAAAACCTGGGGCGTTCAGGGGCGATCCGAGGTATGGATTGGCGAACAGTCAGGCAAGACGCAAGACCGTGGCGAGGCAGTTCCCGTCACCGATTGCGTCGTCGAATGCGCGAGCGTGGCACCCAAGGGTAACGAAAAGTATGTGGCGCTGACGTTTGACGAGGCCCCGAGCGGTGCGACCAAGCAGATTTTGCAGGTGCTCAAGGAGAAGGGCGTCAGCGCGACGTTCTTCCTTTCGGGCGACGCCACTGAGGCGTCGCCCGCCACGGCCAAGGCAATTGTCGATGCCGGGTGCGAAGTTGGCTCCAACAGCTATAGCGACGAGTCGCTCAAGGGTCAGGACCGCGATGCGGTGCGCGAGCAGATTTCGAAGGGCACCGAGACGATCAAATCGGCGACCGGTGTAAAGACGATGCTGCTGCGCGCCCCTTACGCTGCTTTCGACGAGCAAAATTGGATCGATGCGATGGACCTGGTGTCCGCTGTGGTCTCGTGGAATGTCGATTCGGGCGACTGGCTGCTCAACGGTGCTGACGAACAGGTCTCGACAGTGCTCGAATCGGTGACTCCGGGCAACATCGTCTTGCTCACCGATAGCGACGAGTGTTCCGAACAGACACTCGAGGCGCTGCCGCAGATCATCGATGGCCTTGTCGCCAAGGGCTACAAGATCGTGACGCTGAGCGACTTGGTTAAGACGGATACGTCGCTGAGCAAAAAACTCGCCTCGTTGACGAAAGCTTCCATGCCCAAGAATGCCGTGTTTCCCCAACTTTCCGAGGACGACGATACCACGGAGTAGTCATTGGGGGTGCGATGTGGCACTTGGGACGTTCCTTTTCTGTCGGCAGTTTGGGACAGCCCTTTCGGCCGCTCGCAAAGAGCGCCCTGTCGACGAGCCGTTGAAGAGCGTCCCTAAAGACCATGTCACGGATGCGTCGGTGTTTGGTATGCCTGCGATGTTTGGAGCATAAATTTGGCGCCAGGGCGCGATGCTGATGCTATAGTTACTGCGGATAACAAGGGTCAAGAGAAAGGTTGCAGGTGAAATCCAAACCTCGACCATACAGTCGATGACCCCATGCAGGTGCTTCTTGCGCATGCACGGGGTGTGAGCGCCGAGCGGCGTGCCGCCCGCGCATGCGTATACATATCTAAAAGTCCACGGATGGCGTGTCGGCATGGCCGCAGTCCGAAGGGATAATGATGGGGAGCACCAGTGAATTATCTGAGTGAGATGCTCAAATTGCCGGTCTTGGACGTCGATGGCGAAAAGCTCGGCGTGGTGAACGATTTTGGCATTGCTACCGGCGAAGTTTTTCCGCACGTGACGTCGCTCGCATTTCGCGGTCCCGGCAAGACGCCGTTTATGATTAGTTGGCGTAAATGGGTCGACCGTATCGACGAGACGGGCGTGCACCTTAAGACGTCTGCTACCGAAATCCGTTTTTCGTACCTGCAGCCGACCGAGCTTCTGCTCGCGCGCGACGTGCTCAACAAGCAGATCGTCGACACGCAAGGTATGAAGGTCGTGCGCGTAAACGATATCAAGTTTTCCATGTCGGGCGAAAACCAGCTGCGCCTGCTCGGTGCCGAGGTGGGCGCTCGCGGCCTGCTGCGAGCGATCAGCCCTGCCCTTGAACATGTCGCCGAGAGCTTTATGAAGCACTTGGGCAAGCCGCTCGGCGAGGATATCATTGCCTGGTCCTATATGGACCTGCTCGACCGCTCGACCAAGAACATCCAGCTTTCGGTATCGCACAAGACGCTCGGTGAGCTGCACCCTGCCGACATCGCCGATATTATCGAGCAGCTCGATCCGCGCCTTCGTGCACAGGTGTTTGCCCAGCTCGATACTGCCCAAGCAGCCGAGGCTATCTCGGAGTTCGATGACGACGAGCTTATGACCGAGATGCTCGAGGGTCTGTCCGACACGGATGCATCCTCGATGTTGGCCATGATGGACCCGGACGACGCTGCCGACCTGATCGATGAGCTCGATTACGAGAAGGCCGAGAAGCTTCTGCGCCTGATGGGCGTTAAAGAGGAGAAGGCAATTCGTAACCTGTTGGGTTACGAGGACAACACCGCCGGTCGTATCATGACCTCGGAGTTTGTTTCCCTCTGCCCGCCACGGCGACGGTCGGGGATGCCATCGAGGCGATTCGCAAGCTCGACGAGGACTTTGAGAGCGTTTACTACGTCTATACCGAAGACCCGAGCGGCATGCTGACCGGCGTGCTCTCGCTGCGTACGTTGATCGTAGCCGACCACGATGCCACGTTGGGCCAGCTGGCGTATCGCGATCTGGTCTATGTGTCTCCCGACGAGGACCAGGAGGACGTGACGGACGAGATGACCAAGTACGACCTGGTTGCCATCCCCGTCTGCGACGAGAACCGTCATATCCTAGGCATCGTGACTTTCGACGACGCCATGGACGTTATCGCCGAGGAGCATCAGGAAGACCTGCAGATCGCCGGCGTCGGCTCGGGCGATAGCGCGTCCGACGACTCGACGAATGTGCTCAGCTGGTTTGTGCATCGACAGTACTGGGTTGTCGTGTGGGGTATAGCCTCGTGCATCATGGCAACGGTGCTGGGAACGGCGCTGGGCATGGCGCACCTGGTAGTGTTCCCCATGTGCGCCATGCCGCTCGTGCTGCTGGCTGCCTCGCGCATGGTGTCGTTCGTCAAGAATTACTTCCTCGAATACGACGGGCACGACGATGAGCCTAAGCCATATCTGGGTTTCTTCTTCCAGAGCACGGGCATGGGCCTGATTCTGTCGCTCGTGACCTACCTGTGCGCCCAGTTGGTGCGCACCGCTGCGTTTCCCGACGCGCCCATGTTTGAGGAACAACTCTTTACCGGCTGCTTTAATATCGCGGCCATCGTTTGCCTGATTGGCAACATGAGTGCCGTGATTTACCTGATGGTGCTGTTCTGGCGTGACGAGCATGACCTCAATACGTCGGGTACCGCCATGAACGTCATTGCCGTCATGATTTCGTGCGTGGCGTACTGCATCGCTGCGGTGTTGCTCGCCATGTCGGTCATGGGTTAGGTGGTCGCGTGCAAAACACCAAGCAAAAGCATAGCGCCAAGCAAAAGCTGACCATCGCGGCCATCTTTGGCGCTATGGGGCCCGGGCTGCTGGCGGCACTTTCGGGTAACGATGCCGGTGGCATCGCCACGTATTCCAGTGCAGGCGCCAGCTACGGGTACAAGATGCTCTGGATGCTTCCCGTCATGACCGTGCTGCTTATCGTGACGCAGGAGACCGCGGCGCGTTGCGGCTGCGTGACGGGCAAGGGTCTGGCCTCACTCATCCGCGAGCGCTTTGGCGTGCGCAAAAGCGTGTTGGCCATGGCAGCGCTGCTGATCGCCAACACAGCCGTGACTATTTCGGAGTTTGCGGGTATCGCGAGCGGCCTTGCCCTCTTTGGCGTGCCGGCGAGCATTTCGGTGCCGCTTGTGGCGCTGCTGGTTTGGATGCTTACCATGTCGGGCAGTTTCCAGCGCATCGAGAAGATTTTGCTGCTGGTGAGCTGCGTATTCGTGACCTATATCGTTGCCGCCTTTATGGCCGGCCCCAACTGGGGCGAGGTCGCGGTCGACTTGGTCGTCCCCAATATTCAAAACGACCCCAACTACGTGTCGCTTGTGGTTGCAACAATCGGTACCACCATCGCGCCCTGGATGATTTTCTTGGCACAGAACAACGTGGTCGATAAGAATGCGGGCGAGGACGATATCGTGCTGCAGCGCATCGATACCGTGAGCGGCTCGATTGCCGCCGACATCATTGCCGGTTTTATCATCATCACGACCGGTACGGTGCTGTTTCCGGCGGGCGTCCAGATTAGCGACGCTGCCGATGCGGCTCGCGCGCTGGAACCCATCGCGGGCCAGTGGTCCACAGTGCTGTTTGCCTCGGGTCTGGTCGCGGCGAGCTTTTTGGCCGCTTGCGTGCTGCCGGGCGTTACGTCGAGCGCTATCTGCGAGGCATTTGGCTGGGAGCGCGGTGCCGACCGCAGCTGGGACGAGGCTCCGGTCTATCGCGGCATCATTACGGCCATTATTGGCATTTCTGCCGTGCTGGTGCTCATGCCCGGTGTCGACCTGTTCCAGATTATGATGACCTCGCAGGTCATCAACGGCGTGTTGCTGCCCGTGGTTTTGGTATTCCAGGTGTTTATTGCCGCCGATCGACACATTATGGGCGCCAACCGCAACGGCCGTGTGTGGAATGTGCTCACTTGGGCGACTATCGGCGTTATTACGGTGCTGACGGTCGTCATGTTTGTTCTGCAAGCGATGGGTTACAGCGCGTAGCACCTCTTTTGGACTCTAAACAGGCCGCCGCCGTGGGCTGCGGCCTGTTTTTTGCCCGATATAGGGGGTTGGATATATACGTGTGGGCAAAAAATGCCAAATATGAGTACTGTTGCTAAACAGGTGACAATTAAGACGAAGAAGATAATGAACATAACTAATGAATCCGTTCATTAACGTTAATTTTGTCAAGCCCAAAACCCTTTATTGCGGCCGGTCCAAAGGGGCGTAGCGACCGAGAGGACGCTATTTTGGGCCATTTTTCCTGTTACTAAAATGGTGTCAGTACTCATATTTGGCATATTTTGCCCACAGCCTCTTGGGCCCGTCTCAAAAGAGCGATCTTGGGGTGCATGCTGCGGGTGCAAGCGGATTTGACGGTGCGCTACTTGTTGTCGGTGCCTAGCTTGTGCGGTTTGTAGGCGAGGGCGTTGACGAGTGCGTTGGCAGCGGATTTGACAGCCGCCGGCTGCGGATCGTTAACGTGGTCCTCGGGGTGCACGGGTAGGTCCTTCTTGACGGCATCGTGGATGAGCTTAAGGTACTCGGTCACACCGGCGGTCGAAAGATGCGTGCCGTCGCCGTCGAACAGGTCGTTGCGATTTGCGCTGTATCCGTACCAGTCGATAACACGCACGTTTTTATAGCGCGTGGCGGCGTTGGCGATGGCTTGGTTGGTGGGCCCCACCCATGGCTGCGGGCTGCGCGTGTTCACAAATACCACGATGCGTTTGCTGCCGGCGTCGGCCATGATCGCATCAATCTGATCATCGGTTACCAGGCCGTTGGTGCCTAGCGCAAAGACCACAATCCTGCCTGCAAGATTTTGCTGGATATAGCCCTCAAATGTTTCGCGGCCGACGTCGAACTGGCGACCTTTTTCGGCATCGATATGGCTGTGCGGGAACACGCCGTCAAAGGCGTCGACGGCACGCAGGGACACGGAGTCGCCAATCATTAGCAGGTCGTAGGCTCCGTCGGGGAAGCCGTCGTCATCTTTGTCGGTGTCATCGGCCGCCTGCTGATCTTGAGGCTTTGCATTCTTGGCTTCCTTGTTTAGGATTTCGGCGCCCTCTCCGCTCAACGCGGATGTGTCGGGCACAAAGACCAGGCCGCCCAGCGCCACAACAAGCACGACGGCGCAAGCGGCACAGGTGGGGATATGCGCGTGCACCCAGCCGGTGGGCGTGGCGGTGCCGTCGCGGAACTCGGAAACGGTGCGCCCAAAAGCGCCCTTTCTAAACGGCGTCTCGATAAAGCGATAGGAGCACTCGGCGGCGGCAACCACCAGCAGCACCTGCAAAATATAGTGCCACCAGGGCGTGTCGTTAATGTTGGCGACCGGGTTCATGAGGAGCAACAGCGGATAATGCCACAGGTAGATGCTGTAGGAACGCTTGCCGATCCATACGAGCGGTTCGGCGGCCAAGGCCCGTGCAACCATACCCTGGGGCTGCACACATGCCGCGATAACCATCAGTGTGAGGATGGAGCACAGCAGCGTGCCTCCGCGATACTGAAACGCGGTATAGCCGTTGGTGAGCGCGACCATGGCGGCGAGTCCGACCAGGCCAACGACGCCCAGCAAATCGATAGATGCGGGGGATGACCAAAAGCGTGCGAGCTCACTTGGCTTTGTCGTGGCGGCCTCGGCGGTGTTGCTCTTTGGCTTGTCATGTTTGCCGGCGCCGGCCAGTCGGTCGAGCCCCAGATGGCGGACAAGGCGCGCAGGCGCTAGGTCGCGGTCGGGGATAAAGGCCATCCAGGCGCCCAGCAGCAGCGAAAACACGCGGGTGTCGGTGCCGTAGTACACGCGGCTGGGGTCGGTGGCGGGGTTGTAGAGCACCATCATGGCGACGGCGGAGACGGCGGCGAGGCCCAGGACCACGCGGCGCGTGTTGGGCTTGCTCGTGTGCATTGACACCATGGCGAGCAGCAGCGGTGGCCAAATAAGATAGAACTGTTCCTCGATGGCAAGTGACCAAAAATGCGTGAGCGGCGAGGGATCGCCCAAGGCGTTAAAGTACGAAACGTTGTGCAGAATTTGCCACCAGTTATTGAAGAACAGCAGCGATGGCAGGATGTCGGGGCGCATCTTGGTGAGCATCACGTGGTTAAAGACAGTGCACAGCGCGCAGGTCACCACCACGACGGTTACCACGGCGGGGAACAGGCGACGGATGCGGCGAATCCAGAAGCTCTTGAGATCGATACGGCCGGTCTTTGCGATTTCGTTGATGAGCAAGCGCGTGATCAAGTATCCCGAGAGCACAAAGAAGATCGTGACGCCGAGCAGGCCGCCCTGCGCCCACGTGAGGTTGAGGTGATAGAGCACCACCGCGACAACGGCGAGCGTGCGTAGGCCGTCGAGGGCGGGGATGTAGCGAGATTTGGGACGCGCAGGTGCCTGTTCTTTTGCGGCGCTGTTGGTGTGGGCACCCTTGTTGGCGGGCGACCGATGAGAGCCTGCAGCGCGGCGCGGCTCGGTGGCTTGGCGGTTAGCGCGCGAACGTTCGCGCGGCGCTTGTTGATCGCTCGCATGGCGTGAGCTGCGCGAGCTCGATCGCGGGAATTGTTCCATAAAATATCATCCAATGACGAGAATAATCAGCACACTTTCATTGTAGCCGCCTACTCCTGTGAATGCTTGCTGCTGGCGTAAGCTCAAGCGCGCGTCCACATCAAAGTGAACTAAAGTTATAAAGGTGCGAGAGCGCACGATTGACGGCCGACAGCGGGTGCAGAGTCCGCGGACGAGGAGGTTTCCATGACGAATCGCGGCATCGTTGCGGTGTTTGGCAGCATGAACATGGACCTTTCGGTGGCGTGCGAGCGCATGCCGCGTGCGGGCGAGACCGTCGGCGGCAGCGGATTTATCACCAACGCCGGCGGCAAGGGCGCCAACCAGGCCATAGCCGCTGCGCGCATGGGCGCGCGCACGTGCATGATCGGCGCGGTCGGCCGCGACGCGTTTGGCGCGTCGCTCGTGGCGGGGCTCCAAGACGCCGGCGTGGACTGTGACTTTGTAGCGCGTCGCGATGATGTAGAGACGGGAACGGCGACCATCATTCGCTGCGAGGGTGACAACCGCATCGTGCTATCGCCGGGCGCCAACCACGCGCTTGTGGGCGAGGACATCGTCCGCGCGCTGAGGTGCCTGATGGCCGATGAGCTCGACGGCGACATCGGCGAGATTGCTCCGGCTGCCGGAAGCGTCTTTATCGCCCAAGGCGAATGTGACCTGGCGGCGACGGCCGAGGCACTTGTTTGCGCTCACGAGCTGGGGTTCTATACGGTCTTTAATCCGGCGCCGGCCTGCGAGTTGCCTGCGGAGGTCTGGCCTGCGGTCGACCTGGTCTGTCCCAACGAGACTGAGTGCCAGGTGCTGACGGGCATCTTGCCTGCGGATGATGCAGGCTGCGTCGCGGCACTCAATGCCCTGCTCGCCAAGGGTGTCGGGGCTGCGGTCATCACGTTGGGCGGCGCCGGGTCGGTTACGCTTGGCGATGACGGCGAGCCGCTGCGCATGCCGGCGCTTTCGAGCGCGGTGGTCGATACGACGGCCGCGGGCGATACATTTATTGGTGCGCTTGCTGCAGCTCGTCTGGAGGGCCTGCCGCTCTTTGAGTGCATGGCGGCGGGCGCACGCGCCTCGGCGGTGACGGTGTCGCGCTTGGGCGCACAGCAGTCGATTCCCATGCGTGCCGAAGTTGAGCGCGCGTTTGGTTTAGGCGATTTAGTACAAGACGGAGAAGCGGAGTAGAACAATGGCAATCAAGAAGCTGATCCTTGATCTGGATATGGGTGTGGACGATGCGTTGGCGCTAGCCTATGCCATCGCGAGCCCCGAGGTGGAGCTCGTGGGCATCACCACGTGCTTTGGCAACGTGCGCGTCGACCAGTCGGCGCGCAACTGCCTGGCGGTGCTCGACCTGTTGGGCCGTCCCGAGGTGCCGGTGTACCTGGGTGCCGACCGTCCTCTGCAGGCGACTGAGCCCTATACGCCGCCGGCGTCCACCGCGCTCATTCACGGAAAGAACGGCATTGGCGGCGCGAGCGTGCCCGCGTCGCCCTACGAGCCGGTGGGGGCGACGTCTGCCGACGGCAACGCTGCGGTCGATTATCTGATCGATGCTGCACGCACCTATGGTCCCGATCTGGTCTACGTAGCGACCGGCCCGCTCTCCAACCTGGCACTTGCCCTGGAGCGCGATGCGGCGGCGGTGATGTCTATCGGCCGCGTGGTGGTAATGGGCGGCGCCCTGACCGTGCCCGGCAACGTGAGCGCGGGTGCCGAGGCCAACATGGCGAGCGACCCCGAGGCTGCCGACGCCGTGCTGCGCTCGGGCCGCAAGCTCACCATGGTGGGCCTGGACGTGACACATCGCGTGGTGCTCACACGCCGCGACATTGCCGGCTGGACGGGCTCGGGCACCATGGCGGGCTGTGCGTTTGCGAGCATGGTTGAGCACTACATTGGTTCGTACGAGATAAACGCGCCCTACCTGGGCGGCTGCGCACTGCACGATCCGCTGGCGGTTGCCGTGGCGATCGATCCCACGCTCGTTGGTGCGCTCGGCTGCAATTTGCGTGTGGACCTGCTTGGCGAGTATCGTGGCCGCACCATCTGCGATGAGCACCGCGTGGCAGATCCCGACAAGAGTGCGCTTGTGGCGCTGACCGTTGACGCCCCGCGTTTTCTTTCCGAGTTCAAGGCGCGCATGGCCCGCGTCCTGGGCTAAGTTGTCTTTTTGGGACGGGGCTTTTTTGGCTGGTATGATTGGTGCGACCATTCGAACCAGCTAAAAGAGCCCGTCCCAAATTGACTACCGAGAGGATCTGCCATGGAGCGCATTGCGAGCTTTTCCGTTGACCATCTGTTGCTTGAGCCCGGCGTGTATGTGAGCCGCATCGACCGCGATCCGGCGACCGGCGCCGCCGTCACCACCTTTGACCTGCGCCTGACCACGCCCAACAAGGAGCCGGTCATGAACACGGCCGAGTGCCACACCATCGAACACCTGGGAGCCACCTTCTTGCGTAATCATGCCGAGTGGTCGAGTCGCATTGTCTACTTTGGCCCCATGGGCTGCCGTACCGGCTTTTACCTCGTTGTCTTTGGTGAGCTGACGAGCGAGGAGATCTTGCCGCTCGTGCGCGAGCTGTTCGAGTTCGTTGTCGACTTTGAGGGTGATGTCCCCGGTGCCGCTCCCGAGGAGTGCGGCAACTACCTGGATCAGAACCTCCCCATGGCAAACTGGCTCGCGCGCCGCTATCTCGACCGCGACTTGATCGATATCGACGAGAAGCATCTGCACTATCAGCAGGCATAAGGGCCGTCTGCGAAACTGCCGTTTACACCAGAAGCGTCTCCGCTCTTTGCGGGGGCGCTTTTTCATGCTGAGTGCTCAAAACAGAAGAAAATTGTTCTAGAATGTTCATGCTATCACATAAATAAACAGGAGCGAACATGCATATCTACTCTGTCAACGATCCCGAGTTCAAATCCTATGGCAACGTTTGGGATAACGTTCCGTCCGAGCTCACGTCGCCCGTGCTCGAGGCGCTCTCCGCCACGCCCATCCCTGAGGGCAGCAAGTACGTAGCGAGCACATCGGAGCTCGAGGGTGTCAAGGGTGCTGATGAGCTGGGCTTTCTCATGTTTGGTGGCCGTCCCTTCCAGTTCGGTTGGTGCAACGGACACAACACGCGACTCAACTGCCTGGAGTACCACCGCGCGAGCGAGTTCAACCTGGGCGCGCGCGACTTTATCCTGCTCGTGGCGCATCGCTGGGAGATCGAAGGCGGCAAACTCGACACCGCATGCGTCAAGGCGTTCCGAGTGCCGGCGGGCAGGGTTGTCGAGGTCTTCAACACCACGCTGCACTACACGCCCTGCATGGTCGACGACGGTGGCTTCCAGGTGATGGTGGCGCTGCCCGCTGGCACCAATGGTCCGCGCCCCGAGGCCGCGGCCGACTTGCCCGCGGCCGGCGACAGCTACTGCTACTGGAAGGCCGACAAGTGGGTTCTCTGCCACGCCGACAGCCCCAAGGCAGCCGAAGGCGGCTACGTAGGCCTCATCGGCAAGAACCTCGACATCACCGTGGACTAGGGTCTTTTATCTCAATCTGTAACATCTAGCGGGCTAAATCGTTTCTACCTGTTACAGATTTAGACAAACTGCAGAGGGCTGCCCGAAAATCTCGATCTGTAACACCAAGCCCGATTTTGACGGCCTAACTGTTACAGATCGAGACAAACCGCCCCAACCACCACAAAGGTGCCTGTCCCCTTTGTGGTGGTGTGGGCGGGCGGGTATCAAAAAGTGTCAGACGGGGGCGGCTGCCGGGCCGCCGTGTGCGAAAAGAAGTGTCGGCCTGCGTCGCTGTCGTTGAGCGAGGCCCTATTTGCGGGGATACTAAAGCCACGACAAACAGCGTGCGAAAGGATTGATGCATGGCTTTCCGTAATGACTTCCTGTGGGGCGGCGCGACGGCTGCCAACCAGTGCGAGGGCGCCTATGACGTGGACGGCCGCGGCCTTGCCAACGTGGATGTGGCTCCGCACGGCCCCGAGCGCTATGCGGTGGTCTCCGGCCAGCGCAAGATGCTCGACTTCGAGGACGGCTATTACTATCCCGCGCAGACCGGCATCGATTTCTATCACCACTACAAAGAGGACATTGCTCTCTTTGCCGAGATGGGCTTTAAGACCTTCCGTATGAGCTTGGCTTGGACCCGCATCTTCCCCAACGGCGACGAGACCGAGCCCAACGAGGCTGGCCTGGCCTTCTACGAGGATGTATTCCGCGAGTGTCAGGCGCACGGCATCGAGCCGCTCGTGACTATCACACACTTCGATTGCCCGATTTACCTCATCAAGGAGTACGGCGGCTGGCGCAACCGCAAACTCATCGACTTCTACAAGAACCTCGCGACCACGATCTTTACCCGCTACAAGGGCCTGGTGAAGTACTGGCTCACCTTCAACGAAATCAATATGATCCTGCACCTGCCGTTTATGGGTGCCGGTCTGGTCTTTGAGGAGGGCGAGAACAAGGAAGCCGTCGAGTACCTAGCCGCCCACAACGAGCTCGTCGCCAGCGCTTGGGCAACCAAGATCGCTCACGAGATCGACCCTGAGGTCAAAATCGGCTGCATGCTCGCCGCAGGTAGCTATTACCCCTACAGCTGCCGCCCGGGCGATGTGCGCCAGGCGCAGCTCGACAATCAGGACAATTACTTCTTCGTCGACGTTCAGAGCCGTGGCTACTACCCGGCCTATGCCGTCAAGAAGCTCGAGCGTCTGGGCATCGATGTGGGCATGACGGACGAGGACCGCGAGATCCTGGCCGCCAACACCGTCGACTTCATCAGCTTTAGCTACTACAGCACCCGTTGCTCCGCCGGTGCCGATAACCCCGATGTCGAGCGTACCCAGGGCAACGCCTTCGCCGGCGCCAAGAACCCCTACCTGCAGGAGAGCCAGTGGGGCTGGGCCATCGATCCGCTGGGCTTCCGTATTACGCTCAACGACCTGTACGACCGTTATCAGAAGCCGCTGTTTGTGGTCGAGAACGGTCTGGGCGCCAAGGATGTTGTCGAGGAGGATGGCTCCATCAACGACGACTACCGTATCGACTACCTGCGCCAGCATATCGCCGCGATGCGCGACGCGGTGACCGAGGACGGCGTTGACCTGCTGGGCTACACCACCTGGGGCCCGATTGACCTGGTGTCTGCCGGCACGGGCGAGATGTCCAAGCGCTACGGCTTTATCTATGTGGACCGCGATGACGCCGGCAACGGCACTCTCAAGCGTTCCAAGAAGAAGAGCTTTGACTGGTACAAGCATGTCATTGAAACGAATGGTGAGGACCTGTCCTAAGGAAGCTGAGGCACTCGACTTCAGAGTCTCCTGACCAAGGCGCCCGGCGAGTATGTGTTCGCCGGGCGCCTTGCCGTCTGCGGATTTTGGGACATGCGGCCCGCTTTTTCGACCCATCTGTCGGTACACTAAAAGCACTATGGGTACCCGCGAGCGACATATCGGCCACGCGGCCGCCCGGACCGCGCCGGTTGCGGATCCCAGGGGCGGCAGGCTCTTCGCCATGCCGCGATTCCTTGTTGGCATAACACATCGGGTATACCGTCACCGCGTCTTTGCTATCGCCGGCGCCATCACCGCGCTGTTCCTCATGTTTTTGGCAGTCTTGCCGGCGCTGTTCGCCTTCGACCCCAAACTTTCTAACGCCGTGCCCGCCTATAGCGAGGTGTCCGAAGAGGTCGTGGATGCGCTCGTCCACTCGAGCTCTCTCCCGCTTCTTGTCGCCGCAATTATATTTTCGATCTGGGGCGTATCGGTCTATCTGCGCTGTTTGGACTATGTGCTGCGCCGTCGCCTTGTTGCCGTCGCCACCATCTGTGCCCTGTGGATGATCGAGGTCATTCTCAAGTACAAGTCGTTCACGCCGTTCTATGCCACCGTGCTGTGGTACCTGTACTACGTGCCCATGACGCTCATTCCGCTGCTCTACCAGTTGTGTGGTCTGCGCCTTGCGGGTCTGGAGCAACACCGCCTGGGTCGCCGCTACTGCGCTGCGCTGTGGATTGTGGCTATCCTGCTTATCGGATTTGTGCTCACTAACGATGTTCATCAGCAGGTCTTCCACTTTGACCGTACAAGCGACACCTGGAGCAACGATTACACGTACGGCTGGGGTTATTTCGCTGTCTTAGTGTGGACGGCCTTTAACTTTGTGGCCTTTTTTATCCTGGTGGGCCGGTCCTCGTCCTTTCGCATCCAACGTTTCTCGGGCACGGCGGCGCTCGTACTGCTGGGTGGCGCATTCTTTGCCGTCTCGTATGCGTTGCGCGTGCCCTGGGCATGGAGGTTCAACTTTTCGCTCGTCTATTGCGTCCTGTGCGTGGTGGCGATGGAAATCTGTCTCGATTGCGGTGTCATTCCGTCATATCACGACATCGCCGGCATTTTCGACATCTTGCCGCTTGACCTCAAAGTTCTAACGCACGACCTGCAGGAAGTCTATGCCACGCCGGTGTCAAAGCCAATGCCGGTAGGCGTGCGCGAGGAGTTGCGGACCCAGGAGCACGGCCGCGCCCATGCCTTTGCCGTGGCGTCCGATCCCGATGTGATGTACCGTGCCTTTCCACTGCTGGGCGGATCGGCCCTGCTTGCCCAAGACGTGTCAGAGCTCAATGAGCTTAACCGTGAACTGGCACATCGTCGCATGGAACTGCAGCGTCAAAACGAGCTGCTCGCCGCCGACTACGACCTTAAGACGCATTTGGCAGATCAAGAGGCCGAGACCTTGCTGGTCCAAGACGTGGACCAGGCGCTTGCCCGCGCGCTCGAAGGGATGTACGGCCTGCTGAGCTCGCTGCCGCCGTTGACCGACGAAGCGTCTTCGCACGAGCGTTACCGCATGCTGCAGCGCGCCAAGATGCTCGTCGCCTATTGCAAGCGCAAGGGGTCGCTCACGTTGGCACAGCACGGGGAGAGCGGTTTTGATCGCGACCGCATTCAGCTCATCGCCAACGAGCTCGCAAGCGACCTGCGCACGATCGATGTCGATTGCGCCTCGATTATCGCCATGCGGCGCCCGCTGCACGCCAGTACGGTAAGCGCGCTGTACGACTGCGTGTATGACTTTGCGTTTTTTGCCTACACCACCGACCATCCGGCGCTTATGTATCACTTGGACGACCATGACCGATGCAGTGTCGAGCTGCGCGCCACGCTTTTTTCCAACGATGATGAAGATCTTTCGCAGACGCCCGCTGCGCAAGAGCTCGAAAGCGCTCTGCAAGGGCGCAACGTGGCATACCGCCTTGAGGGCGAGCCCGGCCAGCTGCGCATGATCGTCTTGATGCCGAGGGCGGGTGAGTGACGATGCAGATTTCGCTCATCCTTCCCCAAATCGTTGCGCTCGATGTTGTCTTTGCCCTGGCTGCGTGTCTGCAGACGATTCACGTCCCGCTCATCGCATCGCGTCGCTCGTCCTATAACCGTAAGGTGATTTGCGCCTATGAGGCGAGCCTTGTGCTTCACCTGATGATTTCGGCGCTCATCTTATTCGCGTCGTCTGGCTCGTATCTGGTGGCGCCGCTTGACGTTTGCGCCAGGGCAATGGGCGGAGCGTTGTGGCTCAATGCCGCGATCTTTGCCTATGGCGTGGTACTTATGGTGCACTATCGTCGCCCCGTCATGCTGGCCGAACTGTTGCTCGTTGTCGCCGTTACACCACCGGTGGTTTTTGCCATGGGCTCGGCGTGGACCGTTGTCCTTATTGCAGAGGGAACGTTCTTCCTGTTCCGTTCCATCGCGGCGCTCTTGATGGACGTCCGTAACCGCCAGGAGGACATCACCGCGTTCTCGACGATCGAGACCATCAACGTGATCCCCGTGGGCATCCTGTATCTAGACCCGAGGGGCCGTCCGCTGCTCATGAACCGCTGCATGCGCAAAAACCTCGTTGAGCTTCACATGCCCACCGACTTGCACGATATGAGCGACACGTGGAACGGCCTTCGAAGGCTCAGTGCTCAGATGCCCGAGAGCAGCAAAAACCGCGTTCGAATCGACCTGGATCGCTTTGGCGAGGCGCGCGCGGTGGTCGAGGTTTCTCCCTCCGAGATTCGCCTGTTTGCGTGCGATGCCGTTATGGTTTCGGGTCGCCCCTTGGAGCGAATCATCGGCTTGGACGTGACGGAGTACGCACATGCCCATGACCGCCTGGCGCATTCCAATCGACTGCTCGAGCTTGCGGGCAAAGAGCTCCAGGCGCAGATCGAAGAGGTCAAAAAGGTCGCCGACAATGCTGCCTACCTGCGCATGCGCGCCCGCGTGCACGATGTAATCGGTCAGCGCCTGTCCATCCTCCATCGCTATCTGGAGGAGGGTCGCCTTGACGACGAGTCGCTCGAGCAGATCGATCCGCTGCTGCACTCAATCTCCGACGACTTGCGCAGCGGCGGCGACAGCGAGCCGGCGGAGCAGCTTGGCGATATCATTCATGCCTTTGGCCTGGTGAGCGTGCAGATTGATGTAGAGGGGTCGCTTCCCGAGGACACGCGTGTCGCGGCGGCCTTTTTGCAGATTATCCGCGAGGCCTCGACCAACGCCACCAAGCACGCGCAGGCCCACCAGGTCCATGTGCACCTGTGGCAGGAGGAGTCGAACGGATGTGACATTGCACGCATGACCATCTCTAATGACGGCGCGCCGGCCCCCGTATCGTATCGCGAGGGAACGGGTATCCCAGGTATGAGGCATGTCGCGCAAGATCTGGGTGGCAGCCTAGAGGTCCACGCCGCCCCGCCCTTTACGCTTGCGGTATCCATTCCGCTTAACGCCAACGACACGTCCCAAAGGAGAAGCTCATGATCCGCGTCCTTATAGTCGAAGACCAGGCCATCCTGCGCGAGAGCCTGGCGCGCTCCGTTGGCGACCAGCCCGATATGACCGTTGTTGCCGCGATCGCCGACGCTTCCGAAGCACTCGACGTTGTGCTTAGGGAGCGCCCGGACATGATACTGATGGACGTATGCACCGAGCACGATTCCAACGGCATCGTGGCGGCGGCGCGCATCAAGGAGGCGATGCCCGGGTGCCGCATCATTATCATGACGGGCATGCCCGAGATCACCTTTGTCGATCAGGCGCGCGAGGCGGGTGTCGATAGCTTTGTGTACAAAAACGTCGGCATTGACGAGCTCTTTGCCGTGATGCGTTCCACACTGGCGGGCTACTGTACATTTCCCAAGCCGCCCAAAAGCATCTTCTTGGGCACGGCGGCGCTTGACGATGTCGAGCTGTCAATTCTGCGTCTTGCCTGCGAGGGCAAAAGTCGTCGCGAGATTGCGGCCGAGTTATTTATGAGCGAGGGCACCATCAAGCGCCGCATCTCGGAGATCCTCAATAAGACTGGCTACGACAACATCATGCGCCTGGCCGTGCACGCGGTAACCGAAGGCAGCATCGTTCCTAATATGGAGCGCCCGTAATCGACGCGCTCACCCGTGTTCCGGCGCCGTAAAGGTAGGCCGCCCGCCGTTTTGCATCAGAAGACGGCGGGCGGTCTGCTTGTGTGGGCGGCGCTGTCGGCGCAAGACGACGGGGCCGCAGGATCATTTCTTGCGGCCCCGCCTGGCGTGTGCGCGGATGTGTCCGCCAATCCGCGGCTGATGTTACGTGCCGTTACGCGATGGTTGCGCTGTAGGAGGCGACGTCCTCGTAGGAATCGGTCAGGTAGGCGTCGATGCCGATGGTCGTGTTGACTAGGTCGTCAAGGCTATCGAGCGTGCCCTTCGAGAAGGTGAATTCCTCGGTGGCGTTGGTGCCGGGCATCAGGTGAGCCGAGAACCAGGGTTCCTTCATGGTGCCGTTGACGTTGGTCTTGCCGGAGGGAGCGTAGAAGGTCAGGTCCTTGTCGCTCTTGTTGGTGATGTTGACGACAAAGCCGATGTCGCCCCAGTCATCCTTGAACTTTTCGGTGATGGTGATGGTGCACAGATCGTCATCGGCGACAGTGACGGCGGGGGAGATTTCGACGCTCTGGACATCGTCGTCTTCGACGGCCTCATCGATTTCCTCTTCCTTCTCGGCCGCCTCGCGATCCTTCTTCACCGTACCGGACAGGTCCTTGTCGGACTTGGTAAAGACAAGATTGCCGTCATCTTCTTCGAGGATGAGTTTGCCGTCCTTGAGCTTCATGTCATGCGACTCGTCTTCGGCGGTGATGGTTACGGTGGTGCTGTCCTTTGCCTTCCATTTAAGGTCGACGACTTCAAGGAACAGGTCGAGGGCGCCTGTACCGTCCTCATCGAGAATCAGGACGCAGTGGACACCCCAATCCTCGAGCATCTTCATGTACTCATCGGTCAGCTCTTCGCCCTCCAGGGTTCCACCTGAGAGTTCCCAGCTGCCGACGAAGTTGGCCTTGGGGTCTTTGCCGCCGCCGCTGCAGCCCGTCAGGGCAAAGGCGAGCGCCAGGACGCATGTCAGAAATGCGAGTACGGACTTTTTGAACGTTGTCTTCATGGTGTCCTCCTTTATCGAACGAAACCCATAGAAGCAAATGCGGGGGTGGCGGGCCCCCGCCAATTACCAGATAGAGGGGTTAGGGCCTGGGCGTTCCGCAGTTGCTGCAGAACTTGCCGCCGTTTTCGCTGCCGCAGTTGGGGCAGAACCACTTGGCCGGTGCCGGGGCGGGTGCGGGACTTCCGCACTCCGGGCAGAACTTGCCGGTGTTGGTGGCGCCACAGCTGCAGGTCCACGTGCCGGCCGCGGGGGCGGCGGGTGCCGGTGCGGGAGCGGGTGCCGGAGCCGGCTGCGGGGCAGCCTGCTGCTGTGCCTGGCCGGCGGCGAACAGCTGACTGGCATTCATGCCGCCCATGCCACCTGCCATGCCCATGCCCATAAAGCCGGCCATCGCGCCGTTGGGGTTGGCGGCTGCCGCGCGCATCGCGTCGCTCTGGGCGCTGGCGATGTTGGCAGCTGCCATGGTGGGATCGCGCATGACTGCGGCCTTCTGCAGGTCCTTGATCATCTTCTCGTCTTCTTGCGAGGCGGCGATGGAGTTGACACCAAAGCTCACGATCTCAACGCCGCGCAGGTCGCGCCAGTCGGCGGAGAGGACTTCGTTGAGCGCGCGGGCGAGCTCGGTGGTGTGGCCGGGGATGGCGCTGTAGCGAATGCCCATCTCCGAGATCTTGGCAAAGGCGGGCTGCAGGGCGGTGAGCAGCTCGGACTTAAGCTGGCTGTCGATCTGGTCGCGCGTATAGCTATCGGTCACGTTGCCGCAGACGTTGGTGTAGAACAACAGCGGGTTGGTGATGCGGTACGAATACTCGCCATTGCAGCGCACGGAGATGTCGACGTCCAGGCCGATGTTGTTGTCGACCACGCGGAAGGGCACGGGCGAGGCGGTGCCGTACTTGTTGCCGATGATTTCCTTGGTGTTGATGAAGTAGACGCGCTGGTCCTTACCTGCGTCGCCGCCAAAGGTAAAGCGGCTGCCGATATTGGCGAACGTCTCCTTGATGGAGTCGCCCAGGTTGCCGCTAAAGACGCTCGGCTCGCTGCCGGTGTCAAAGACGAACTCGCCGGGCTCCAGCGCGACCTCGATGATCTTGCCGTTTTGCACCACGAGCATACCCTGGCCGTCGTTGACGGCGATGACGGAGCCGTTGGAGATGACGTTGTCCTCGCCGCGCGTGTTGGAGCTGCGGCCACCGGTGCGCTTGCTGCCCTTGCAGGCCAAGACGTCGGCAGGCATCGATTCGCAATAGATAAATTCCTTCCACTGGTCGGCCATGACGCCGCCGGCAGCACCCAATCCAGCTTTCAAGAGTCCCATGGTGATCTTCCTTTCTCGTAAAAGGCCGGGTGATATTGGTCAGAATGGCTAGTCGTCCTTGTTGTCCTTCATGACAACCGTGGTTTCGGTATGGCTAAAGGTGTCGTGCTTCTCGGTCAGGTCGAGGTCTCCACAGTAGTAGTCGGCGTGGGTTGCCTCGTTGGCTGTCTTGAGCTGGCCGACCAGCAGCACGTCTGCGATAATCACGATGATCAGCGGCGCGACGATGTTGATGAGGATGCCCTCGATGTCAAAGGCGAGGTAATCCGGATTGAAGGCGTTCTCACCCATGAAGAGGATCTGGGAGAGGACAAATCCGATCGCAAAGAACAGCACCGAGGCGATGACGAGCTTGGGCTTGGAGCAGGGGAGCTCGCCGACCATGCGGCCGGTTTGGCCGTTCATGGCAAACAGGTAGCTCTTGCCGTTCCACGAGGTAGAGAGCATCCACACGGGGAACAGGGCATAATCGCTGTTTTCCCAGGTGTAGTCGAGCTGCTTGCTTTCGACTGTGGCGTCGTCGTACTCGTCGACGACGGTTTCGCGCAGGGCCGAGACCGTGCTTTCCTCCATGCGGCGTTCGGCGCGCGCCTTGCAGGTTTCGCAATCCTCGTCATAGCGGTTGGCGATGTAGCCGGGCATATAGGCGACTGAGAACGGACGCAGCGCATCGTAGTCAAACGGCTCGATGGCGTCCATGTGGCCGTCGGGCATCTTGGACGATCCGTCGACGGGCACGCGCTCAAACGAGATATTGCCTTTACGGTAGGCGTCGTAGTGGTCGGTGGTCGTGACGGTGCGGTCGGATTCCTCGGTCACGGTCTCGTTGGTCGCATCGAAGTACACTTCGCCGTCCACGCGGGCGCCGTAAAGCCAAAACGGCACGTAAACGCCTTGGACTTCGTCGATGTGGTTGCCGGTGACAAAGCTCTTGGGCAGCAGGATCTTGCCCTTGTAGTGCTCTTTGAGCGCGGCCATAACGTCGTCGCGTCCGAGCTTAAACGGGATCACCAGGTCTGGTGAGAAGTCGCCCGAGAGCTGACCGGGTGCCACGGCGGGGTTGCCGCAGTACGGGCAGGTGGTAACGGCGACGGTACCGTCCGAGATTAGCTCGGCGCCGCACGACGAGCAGATATAGCCGGCGTTTTGGGCGAGCTCCTGCACCGCAGCGTCGACGGCGGGCTTGGGTGCCGCTGCGGCGTCGGCTTTGGCGTCTGCCTTGTCCTGGCGCTCGCGATAGAGTGCCTCGACTTCTTCGACTTCAAAACGCGAATCGCAGTAGTCGCAGACGAGCTTTTGCTCGGCGCTGGCAAAGTGAAGAGGGCCGCCGCACGCGGGACACTGATAGTTGACGCTCTCGAAGGCCATGATCGGTCCTTTCCGTGCCGGGGGCTATGCGCCGATGGCGCCGCCACAGTATTCGCAGCGCCCACTGGCATCGGGGATGGTGGTCGCGCCACAGAAGGGGCAGGTGACCGCGGTCTTGGGGGCCTTGGCGGCCGCGACGCTGTCGCGCGTTTCCTGACGCAGCTGCACCAACGCATCGCAGACTTCGGTTGCCTGGCGCTTGGCCTCGCGGTACTCGATGGACCCGCGCTGCTCGATGGTGGAGTCGTTTACGCGCAGGTTGATCTCGGTAAAGTACGGCGTGTTGACGTGGATGGTCAGGTTAAAGTCGTAATCCAGGTCGTAGCGCGGCGGATTGTAGCTCTTGCGCTCGCCGTCCTTGGTCTCGCGATAGATCTCGGTCCGATGCTCGTCGATATCCATGTCACAGCCGAGTACCTGCGAGAACTCGATGATGTCCGGGTTGGCGTCACGCCAGCGCGTCTGCGAGGTAATGATCAGCAGTCCTGCGTCCTCGTCGAGCATGATGTTGGTACGCCCGGCAGAGAGCGTGCGTGTGGGGTTGAAGGACGTCAGGCGCTCGGCGTTGGCCTCGCGGTAGGCGAGTTGCTCGCGGATGTCGTCTGCAGAGCTGGAGCGATAGCCGTGGAAGAAGGGGGAGAGCTTGCCGGCACACTCTTTGCACAGGTAGCCTTCATCGATCTTGGTCTTTCCTAAAAGGCCTAGCTCAGTACCGCAAATCGCGCACTCTTTCTTCTCGAACATCTTGTCAAAGAAGCCCATGGCTGCCTCCCATCAACTGGTAGCGTGTGTCACTTTTGATGATGGGCGAGCGCGCGATCTTTCACGATACCCAGACGGCTCAACGAGTCTCCACAACTGGGACACATGGCTCATTTTTGACTAGTCGTTGGGGACACTCTTCCGCCACGCATTGGGGACGTACTTAAATGAGTGACAGTTGGGGACACTCCTTGTCGAGCTAGAGGTCGCGCGTGCCCCTTCTGGCCCATGCGGCTCAGAATCGCGGCGTCATGTGGACGACTGGGGTCGAATTTGCAGCATTTCGAGCCTGGCTTCGATATTGAGATAGGTTCTTTATTAAAATAGATTTCCAGACAATTGAGCGGCCGGGGGTTAACCATGAGGGGCATGGGAGACACAACCGCATATTTGCGTCGGGGCATTCGGGAGATTATATGCTTGGCGCTGTTTTTCTTCACGTTTTTGGCCTGCGAGTATCTCTTTGATGCGCGCATGGCCGAGTTCGTGTCTCCAAACGAGGTCGTTATTTATGAGAGCCTTGTCATCGGCGCGAGCGTGATTGGCTTTTTTGTGCGTCCCGTTCTGTACTATCGCCGTCCCCATGCCATCGACGCGACGAGCGACATCACAGGCGTTTTGCTGGTGGCGGCATTGTTGCTGTTGATTATGGCGGTTCAGGTTCAGGTGGTAATTGCCGGCGGTTTGGTGGCGTGCTGCGCGCTGGGCTACTGCGGATCGACTGCTCACGCAAACTTTGCGCGGCGCTTTGCGCGGACGCCTTGCTTGGCGCGCGCCGCCGCACTTTCTTACGCCATAGGCGTTCTGGTGCAGGTTCTCAACCACATGGTGATGCCTGTCGGCATTCCTCAGCAGGCTGTTCTGGTCATCTGCGCGATCGCGCAGGTGGCGTTGCTCCATGGTGCCCGACGCGCCAAGCTGCGCGACGAGTCCGATCCCAACTTTGAACCCAGTGTTGCCGGGCTTTCGGTAGATGCTCTGGAATATGGCGCCAAGTGGCATGACGACCCCGAGGCAAAGGCGGCGTTCCGCCGCGCCATAGTTCGCCTGACCGTGGCGACGGCGTATCTTTCCGGCGTATTCGCCGCCCTCAACGCGGGTCTCACAACCCTGCATGCTTTTGGAGCCGTTGATTTGGGTGACTGGCCGTGCCTGCTGCTTGTTGCGAGTTCGTTGGTCGCCGGCGCCCTGTTTGACCTGCGCGGTCGTTCGTATATGAATATCGGCATGACATGCGCTGCCATAATGTCCACGCTTTCGTTCTTTGTGCTCATCATCGATGGCAATGGCGGCAACGAGCTTGCTGCCACGATCATCTTTTATCTGGGCTCGGGTTTTTTCGTGGTGTTCTTTACCACAAAATTCGCCGCTATCTCGCTCTATGCGCACTGGTCATATTTTTGGCCGTGCATGGGTCGCGTCGTCAATAACGTGTGCTCGATGCTCGTGACGGCGCCGGCGGTGGCGATTATCTCGAGTCAAAACGTGCTGGCGGCGGTCGGCGCGGCGCTCGTGATGTTTGTGGGTATTGCGATTACGCTGCTGGGACAGTTGGGGCAACGAACCGATGATGCCGTGATGCAGGACGGGCTGGCGCTCGCTGCCGACGATCTTGGTGGGGATCTTGCGCCCGCATGTCCCGACTCTGCGCTCGTGGAGGCAGCGGAGCTCACGCCCGATGAGCGCCTCGACGCCTTTGTCACCACCTTTGGGCTTACAGAGCGCGAGCGCGATATTCTTGAGGCCTTGGTCGTTTCGGACCAGAGCGTTCAGGACATTGCCGCAACGCTTTTCCTTTCGCGCTCCACGCTCTACCGCCACATTTCCTCGATCAACAAAAAGACCGGTACCGCCTCGCGTGTGGCCCTGATCAACTTCTTCTGGTCCTGGACGCCTCAAGACTAGCTAATCCTCCAATAAGTTGCGGTGGAATAGTCCCTAAATCAAAGTCGTGGGACTTTAAACAGGAACTATTTCACCGCAACTGCTGAGGGGATAGGTTGCGGCGTCGACAGCGGTGTCGACGTCGGCAGAGGCGTCGGTGGCTGGCATGGTGTTTTCCGCTTGTTTGCTACAGCAGCTCACCGTGGCGGGCAATGTAGCGGCGCTTGGCCAGTTGGGTGAGCGCGATGTAAGAGGCAACAATGCCGATGAGCAGCGCGAAGAAGCTCGGCGGCAGCGGCATGAGGCCCAGCGCATCGGCGATGGGGCTTGCCGGCAGCCAAGTGACAAGCGCCAAGCCCAGGACGGTGAGCACGCACAGCGCGGGGGCGGCGTGGTCGCACGGGTTCGGCAGGCGCGGCGAGCGCAGCATGTGGATCACGAGCGTCTGCGACCACATGGACTCGACAAACCAGCCGCTCTGGAAGATCGCGGCGAAGGTTGCCATACCCGTGACGTTGCCCGCGGCGGCAAGCTCGGCCCAGCTCGCGCCCACGGCGGCGGGGCACACCACAAAGAAGAGCACAGCGAAGGTCACGATATCAAACAGCGAGCTCACGGGGCCCAGCTCGAGCATAAAGCCCTTGATAGACGCGGCGTCCCAAGCACGCGGACGGGCAGTCCAGGCTTCGTCGACGGTGTCCCACGGCAGCGCGATGCACACGATCTCGTAGACGAGCGACAGCAGCACCAGCTGCAGGGCGCTCATGGGCAAAAACGGCAAGAACAGGCTCGCGACGGTCACGGACAGCACGTTGCCAAAGTTGGAGCTCACCGTGGTCTTGAGGTACTTGAGTAGGTTGCCGTAGGTGCGGCGGCCTTCGATGATGCCGCGCTCGAGCACACCCAGGTCCTTCTGAAGCAAGATGATATCGGCGGATTCCTTGGCAATGTCGACGGCCGAATCGACCGAGATGCCGCAGTCGCTCGCACGCATGGCGGCGGCGTCGTTAATGCCGTCGCCCATAAAGCCCACGGTGTGGCCGAGCAACTCGCGCATGACGCGCACTAGGCGCGCCTTCTGCAGCGGCGAGAGCTTGGCGAAGAGGTGGGTTTTCTCGGCACGCTCGGCAAGCTCTGCGTCGTCGAGCGCATCGATCTCGGAGCCGAGCAAAACGCTGCTCGCGTCGATGCCGATCTGCTCGCAGACGGTGGCGGCGACGCGGTCGTTGTCGCCGGTCAGGACCTTGACCGCCACGCCCTTGGCCGCAAGGGTGGCGACGGCGGCCGCGGCACTTGCTTTAGGCGGATCGAGGAAGGCCAAAAAGCCCATCAGCACCATGTCGCACTCATCGGCAATGCCAAACTCGCCCACGCAGCGCGGATCGGTCTTCTGCGCCACGGCAATCACGCGCAGGCCCTCGGCGTTAAGATCGGCGACCTGCTTGCGAATCTGGGCGAGCTTATCTTCGGTGAGCGGCTGGGCGATACCGTTGACCTCGATAAAGGAGCAGATCTCGAGCATTTCCTCGGCAGCTCCCTTGGTAACCATCTGGGTTTTGCCTTGGGAGCCGGCGACAACTACGCTCAGGCGACGGCGCGAAAAATCGAAGGGAACCTCGTCGACCTTGGTATAACGGTCGCGCAGAGTCTGGCCCAACATGGAATCGGGCACGACGGTCGAGGGCGTCACATCGGCACGGTCGATTACGGCCAGGTCGATAAGGTTTTTGAGACCGGTCTGGAAGAAGCTGTTCAAAAACGCATGGCGCAGCACACGCGTGTCCTCGTCGCCATCGGTGTTGAGGTAGCGCTCGAGCACGATGCGGTCTTCGGTGAGGGTGCCGGTCTTGTCACAGCACAGGACGTCCATGGCACCCAGGTTTTGGATTGCCGGCAGTTCCTTGACGATAACCTGGCGACGGGCGAGGTCCTTGGCGCCCTGCGACAGGCTCGTGGTCACGATGACGGGGAGCATCTGCGGCGTAATGCCCACGGCTACGCTCGTGGCGAACAGCAGCGCGTCGATGACGTTACCCTTGGTGGCGGCGTTGATGGCAAAGACGGCCGGCGCCATAGCGAGCATGAGGCGTACGAGCAACATGGAGACGCTCGAGACGCCGCGGTCAAACGCGCTCTTCTCGCCGCGCCCGTTGAGCATCTTGGCGATGCCGCCCAGGTAGGTGTCCGAACCGGTGGCAACGACAAGCGCCATGGCAGCGCCGTTTTGCACGGAGGTGCCGGTAAAGACGATGTTCTTGCAGGCAGAGAGCGGCAGCGCGGAGCCGTCGGCACCCTCGACGACGGTGATGGCAGCGGTCTTCTCGACGGCCTCGCTCTCGCCGGTGAGTGCGGATTCGATCACAAACAGGTCGCGCGCGGTGATGATGCGGGCGTCTGCCGGAACCATATCGCCGGCAGAGAGGCGGATCACATCGCCGGGGACGAGCTCGTCAAAGGGGATCTCGATGAGCTCGCCGTCGCGCAGGGCGGTGCAGGTGTTGGAGACCAGGTCCTTGAGGGCCTCTGCCGCATTGCCGCTGCGGGCTTCTTGGATAAACTTCATGCCGCCTGATACCAGCAGCATGATGCCGATGACGATGACCGTGGAGGGGTCGCGCTGCGGCTCGGGCACGGCGAGCACGTCGATGTAGAGCGAGATCAGAGCGAGCCCGGCGAGGATGCCGGCGAAGGGGTCGATGAACGCGTCGGCGATGCGGCGGGCGAGCGTCTTGGTCGGCGCCTCGATGGTGTTGGGGCCGGAGGCGTCCAGGCGCTCGGTTGCCTGCTCGGCGGTGAGGCCGTTTGCCGTGGCGTCGAGCAGCACGAGGGCGTCCTCGGTGCTATGGGTGGCGGCGAATATGGTGTTCTTGGCAAGGCCGGTGTGACCGTCGGCGCGCGTCGTGCGGCGGCGCTTGGAGATAGCTTCGAGTACCGTGGCGGTTTTGAGCATCAGCATAGGGTCCTCCTTGTTGAAGGGAGTTAGCGTACGTGTCGTATTGAGTTGCAAAAAACCTAGATGTCGCTCACGTCGTGCTCACGAACCACCACAAAGGGGACAGGCACCTTTGTGGTGGTTTTGGCGATCTGCCGGTGGCGCTTATACGAATACGGAATCCTCGCGGCGTGCCGAGGGCGACATGCAGGTTTTTCGACTATGGCTGCCTTCCATGGCACACCTCCTTAAGGCCGGGCGCTGCGCGCATTGGGTATCTCGTACCCGCTTTAATTCGCCCGTATTCTTGACGAGGGGGTTTATCGTGTCAACCCCATTGTTCGGAAAACCATCGTCTCTGACGAAGCTTTTACAGAATTACGTGGCTCCAAAGCCGCCCGCATCGACGCCTCGCCTGCGTTAAACTGAAGGGCACGTACGCGATTACGAGAGGAGCCCGCATGGAGGCTTACAAGCAAGAGTTCATCAAGTTTATGGTCGAGTCCGACGTCCTTAAGTTCGGCAGCTTTACGCTCAAGAGCGGACGCCAGTCTCCGTTCTTTATGAACGCCGGCGCCTACGTGACGGGCTATCAGCTCAAGAAGCTGGGCGAGTATTACGCCCAGGCCATCCACGATAACTTTGGCGACGACTTTGACGTGCTGTTTGGACCGGCCTACAAGGGTATTCCGCTGGCCGTCGTGACCGCGATTGCCTACCACGAGCTGTACGGCAAGGAGGTCAAGTACTGCTGCGACCGCAAGGAGGCCAAGGACCACGGCGCCGATAAGGGCAACCTGCTGGGTTATGAGCCCCAGGACGGCGACCGCGTGGTCATGGTCGAGGACGTCACCACCAGCGGCAAGTCCATCGACGAGACCTATCCCAAGGTCAAGGCTGCTGCCGATGTCGAGATCAAGGGCCTGATCGTGTCCCTCAACCGCATGGAGGTCGGCAAGGGCGGCGTGACTACCGCTCAGAAGGAGATTGAGGCCAAGTACGGTTTCCCCGTCGCGAGCATCGTCTCCATGGCCGAGGTCGTCGAGACCCTCTACAACCACGAGGTCAACGGTAAGGTCGTCATTGACGACGAGCTCAAGACTGCCATCGATGCCTACTACGAGCAGTACGGAGCTCAGGAGTAGTTACGGCGTTTTGCCAAACGCCGTAACAGCTCGACGCTGCACGGGCCGCATTTGGACAATCTGACGTTCAACTTCAAGGGCGCGACCAGAAGGTCAGCGCCCTTTCGTTTCACGTCACCTTGTCACAAATGCGACCCGCTCGCTGGCGTTTCCAAAACATCGGCGTTGCCGTGGTGGTCATTGGGTTCTTGTTTGACTAGTCGTTTAAGAACGTCCCCAACGACTAGTCAGAAATGAGCGTGGATAATCTCCCAGTTTTGGTCTGTGTGCGGGCTCAAAGTGGGAAATTATCCACGCTCGTCGCTACTTGAGCCCGGGCAGGCGGGTGTAGGGGAACGAGCGCTCAAGGAATTCGGAGCAGCGGGCGTAGTCTTTGGCGAAGTAGCTGCTGTAGAGCGAATCGAGCACGTATTGCACGGCGATGTGGCTTGCGAACTGTGTGATGCGATGCGTCATGCTCTCGTGGTCGCTCACCGTAAGGTAGGCGGCAAAGCCAGGGTGAATGCGCGCGCAATGAGGCGTGCCGATGACGATGACCGGGACATGCCGACTGCTGAGGATCGGCAAGATGTCCTTGAGGTTGGGGGCAAGGCCGCTGTAGGAGATGGCGATTGCCACATGGTCGGGGCCCGAGGCGAACGCCGTGCGCACTTGGGCCTCGACATTGTCGTGGCACGTCGCGCTTTTACCGGCGGAGAGCAGGCGATCGCGGAACATTCCCGCTGGATAGAGGTTGTGCGAGCCCGTGTAGATGTCGACCTGTCGGGCGTTCGCGATGAGCCTGGCGGCGTGGTCAAGCTGCGTGGGGTTGAGCAACTCCTGCGTCTCGGCCAGCGTGGTCTGGTAGAGCCCTTCCATGCGCTCCATAACCTGCGCAGGTGTGGAAGTGGCATCGAAGGGAAAGTTGATATCCACGTCGCGCCGGTTTTCCGATTTGGTTGTCAGGCGGATGAGCTCGACCTTGAGGTCCTTGAAGCCCTCGAGGCCGAGCTTTTTGCAGAAGCGGTGCACGCTCGCGACCGAAACGTTGGCGCGTGCGGCGAATTCCTTAATGGAGAGTCCGCGGATGTCTTCACCCATGGCAAGGGCCGAGATGCCGAGCTGCTGCTCGGTAGGGGTAAGGCCCCGCGCATCGGTAATTTTGCGTTTAATATCCATGCGAACCCCTTCGTCCATCAAAACCGACCAAAAGAGACGGGTTTATTTTGACACTTTTTGATAGGTGTCAGGAAGTGTCAGGGGCGGGGCGGCAGGCGGCTGCGGGCGCGAAAAGAAGTGTCGGGTTTGGCGCGCCCGCTTCTGCCCGTCCCGTGTGCAGGCGATACTCGGCTTATCGACCCGCGATGCAAAGGAGATGCCCTATCACCTGGTCGAGAAGTGCAACGGTTGGGCGAGCTGCGAACTCATCGGCTTCTTTGAGAAATACTGCCAGACCGTCTTCGACCGCTATCAGGACAAGGTCGAGTTCTGGCTCACCTTCAACGAGATCAACTGCGGCACCATGGATATGGGCGCCATGATGGAGACCGGCCTGATCCAGGGCTTCGAAGGTCCGGCAAGCGCCATCAAGATCACCGCTCAGCAGCGTTACCAGGCTCTGCATCACCAGTTTGTCGCCAGCGGTCGTGTTGTGCGCTACGCCCACGAGCACTACCCGCAGTTCAAGATGGGCAACATGGATTGCTTCATCCTCTCCTACTCGCCACGTGTGATCCGGCCGATGTATTTGCCACGCAGCAGGAGATGAATTCCATGAACTGGTACTGCTCTGACGTGCAGGTGCGCGGCAAGTACCCGTTCTATGCCAAGCGTTTCTGGGCCGAGAACGACGTTGAGCTCGTGATGGAGGACGGCGACCTGCAGGATATCGCCGACGGCAAGGTCGACTTCTTCGCATATCAGAAGATCATCGAGTCCAACGGCGCTGAGGGCCTTTAAATTCTGGCGTTCTGCCGAACGTCAGACCGGCGGACGCTGCGAAGATTGATATCCCCATGTTCGAGGCGTGTGCCACAAGTGTGTCCATGGGGTCAGGCGGCAATGAGTGCAAGGCGGCAGCCGATTACGTGACCAGCGATATTGACGATGATGGCATCTGGAATGCCTTTGTGCACCTAGGCCTTATCGAGAGCTAGGAGAGCGAGACGGGTACTTACCGGAGCAGGGATGGGAAGAGGGGTTGGCGAATCGACTATCCGCCTTAGTTTTCAGGACATTTGGCACTATAATCGTCTAAGGTACGCGCATAAGGGTGCGCTTAATCAAGAGGAGAAAACGTATGGGTCTGTTCGACATGTTCAAGAAGAAGGCCGAGCCTGCAGCTGCTGCGGTCCCCGCTTCCATTTCTGCTTCTGCCGGCGCTGACGTGCTGTGCTCGCCCGTCAAGGGTAAGGTCATCAAGATGGCCGATGTGCCCGATCCCGTCTTTGGCGGCGAGGTCTTGGGCAAGGGCTGCGCTGTCTGGCCCGAGGACGACATGGTCTACGCTCCCTGTGATGGCAAGGTAACCGTTACCATGGGTCACGCCGTAGGCCTGCAGTCCGATGCTGGCATCGAGGTCCTGGTGCATGTTGGCGTCGACACTGTCAACATGAACGGCGACGGCTTCGAGGGCTTCGTCAAGGCTGATGACGTCGTGAAGGCCGGTCAGCCCATGCTCAAGATTGACCGTGAGAAGATCGCCGCCGCCGGTTACAAGGACTGTGTCGTTGTGGCCGTGTCCAACACCGCCGAGTTCGCCGACGTTGAGCTTGCCGTCGAGGCCGAGTCCGTTGTCGCCGCCGGTGACGCCATCGTCAAGGTCGTCCGCAAGTAAGTTGCAGCATCCAAGGGATGTGTAAGGGTGGTCGGGTTATCCGACCACCCTTTTTTAATAGGCTGAGCAGACGCATTTTATTGCAGGGGGTTTGCTTTACAGGCCATTTGCCCGTCAAATTGAGCCGTCTGCGCTTTTGCGATGCAGGGGGTTGGGCCGGGCCGTTAATATGGACTTGCTGTTACGACGTGCGCTGCGCAGGGAACGCGGCGCCGCTTGTTTGGAGGAATGTCATGAAAAAGAAGCTGCTGCTTGCGCCCCTGATGGCTGCCCTGGTCGCGTGCGTGGTTTTGCTTTCCGGCTGCGGAGGGCCTTCGGTGGAGGAACTCATCACCAACGACCTTACGAGCCAGTTTGACGAGATCAAGAACGGCGGCGATGACTTCCTTGCCGGTCTGGAAGAGGCTTCGGGCGACGAGTTTGAGCAGCTGGGCATCGATCCCAAGGAGTACGCCAAGAGCTATCTTGAGGGTTTTGATTACAAGATCGGTGATGTGACGGTCGATGAGGACAAGGGCACCGCGACGACGGTCGACGAGGACAAGGGTACCGCGACTGCCGAGGTTACCATCACCTGCAAGTCCATGAACAAGATCGTCGAAGATTTCGCCACCCAGTATCAGGAGAAGGTCGCCGCACTCGATGCGATGCCTTCCGAGGACGACCTGTACAAGATGGCCGGCCAGGTTATGGTTGACGTAACCAAGAGCGCGAAACCTAAGGACTCTAAGGTTACTTTTAAGTATTCCGCAGACGACGACAATGTGTGGTCTGCCGACGATTCCGCTGTAACTGAGATGATGAGCGCAATGATGAACTAGTTTGTTGCGACGTTTTGCCAAACGCCGTAACTGTTTGACGCTGCAGACTCGTTTGAGTGGCAATCTCTTTACTAAACGGTGGGTGGTTCGATGCCGCGAACCACCCAGAACGACAGTTTGTCAAAGAATAGGCGAGGCATGACCAGAAGGTATATGTCTCGCCTTTGGCTTATAGGAGAAAAGTGTGTTCCCATTAGAGGTGCCGATACAGGTCGACGCCCTTATTCAGTCGTTTAGATCCCGTGCTCGCTTTTAACCGCTCGGACAGAATGCGCGCTCAGTTGCCTATCGCTTCCGCAGATAGATTAGTTGAGTGGCGCATATGAGGGGTTGGTGCATTGGGCTCAAGTTGGTTCGTTCCACATCGACGCATGCGGATCAGCCTCCTTTGCACCGGTGTGCCAGGCGGTCTCTTGCATCTGGCGCTTGGGAAGGTGCGCCCCGGTTTTTGGCTGAATTACGGGTCGCGGTTTCCGAATGGGATGGGTTGCGGAAAATACGTCCCGGAATATTGCTTCAAAACGGGATGCCGTTTCCCTGACAAGGCTCAACCGGAAAGCGCATCCCATTCTGAGACGCCAAAACGGGATACGCTTTCCGTGAGACAGAATAGCTGCGTTTGTGTTGAGCGGCGGCTTCGTTACTCGCCCAGGATCAACGTCACGAGTTCTGCCTGGGTGTCCACCACGTAGTCGGCGCCGGCTGCTTCGAGCTCTGCGCGGCCGCGGAAGCCCCAGGCGACGCCCGCACTTTTGAGGCCGGCATTGTGACCGGTCAGGACGTCGACATTGGAATCGCCCACATAGAGCGTGGTTGCCGGGTCGGCGCCCAGCTCCTCCATCACATGCAGCGTGACGGGCGCTTCGGGCTTGGGTGGAAACGCATCGATACGGCCCTGGACCAGCGCAAAGCGGTCGGGGCCAAAGTACTTCTCAATAAGCGGAGCCGCCGAGATGTGGTCCTTGTTGGTGAGTACGGCAAGCTGCACACCCGCGGCGCACAGGCGGTCGAGCATCTCAGTTGTGCCGGCATAGGGGGCGGTGTGGTCCTCCTTGTGCTCGCCGTAGTAAGCCCTAAACTCGGCAAGCGTCTGCTCAAAGGCGCGCAAGCCCTAAACTCGGCAAGCGTCTGCTCGAACATGCGGCCGTCGCCCGCGTACTCGGCGGGCATAAAGCGCTCAACCAGCTTGAGCATGCCGTTTCCCACCTTGTAGCGGTACTCGTCAACGGCAAACGTGGGCCAGCCGTGCATCTCGCAGGTATGGTTACCGGCGGCTGCCAGGTCCTCGAGCGTGTTGAGGATAGTGCCGTCGAGGTCAAAAATCACATGGGAAAACGCTGCCGCCATGGGTGCTCCTGCCGTTTGAGTAATAAAACGCACTCCATGATACTGGGCCTGCGTATCGGGCACGTTTGGAATCTGAATATCTTTGCCGGCCTTGAACCGCGTTGCGCCAGCCGCGAGCCGTTGCCGTTAGCAAATCCTTGGCAGCTGCTCTCCCACGAGCATGTCGAGGATACGGGTCGAGCCCCAGCCGGTGCGTACGCGCACGGCGGGGCGAGCGCCTTCGGCGATCGGCAGCACGCGGCCGATAATCGCGGCATTCTCACCGTAGCGCGCGGCGCGCATGGCCGCCAGCGCGGCATCGGCCTGCTCAGCCGGCACCACGGCGACCATCTTGCCCTCGTTTGCCACCTGCAGCACGTCATAGCCGAGCATCTCGCAAGCTGCCTGCACATCGGGGCGCACGGGCACGGCGTCCTCGTCGATCTCCATGACAACGCCGCTGGCCTGCGCAAATTCGTTGAGCGTGGATGCCAGGCCGCCACGCGTGGGGTCGCGGAAGCATCGCGTGTCGGGGGCGGCGGCCAGCACATCGGCGATCAGGTGGTTGAGCGGCGCGGCGTCGCTCTCGATGTTGCTCGAAAACGCCAAGCCCTCGCGCTGGCTCATGATGGCGATGCCGTGGTCACCCAGCGTGCCCGAGACCAGGATGACATCGCCGGCCTGGCAGTTTGCTCCGCTGAGCGTCACGCCCGCGGGCACCTCGCCCACGCCGGCGGTATTGATGTAGACGCCGTCGGCCCCGCCGCGCTCGACCACCTTGGTGTCGCCGGTGATGATCGCCACGCCCGCCTCGCGCGCCGTCTCGGCCATGGTCTGCACAATCTGACGCAGCTTGTCCATGGGATAGCCCTCTTCGAGGATAAAGCCGCACGACAGGTAGCGTACATTGGCACCCGAGGTCGCGACATCGTTGACGGTTCCGCACACGGCGAGTCTGCCGATATTGCCGCCGGGGAAGAACTGCGGCGTCACCACAAAGCTGTCGGTCGACATGGCGATGCGCCCACTCGCGGGCAGTGCGGCGACGCCGGCATCGTTGCCCTCGAGCAGCTCGGGCGACCCAAAGGCATCCAAAAAGACCTCGTCGATGATGCGTTTCATCATCTGGCCGCCGGAGCCGTGGCCCAGCAGGACGGTGCTATCGGTAACGCTATGGGACATATCGAAAACTCCAATCGTGGGTGGAATTATATGGGTGAGGCGCAGCGTCGACCGGTCCGCCGTTCGTTAGAGCGGCGGAACCTATTAGCCTCGGTAACGGAAATATGCTGCACAGCTGCCCTCGGAGCTCACCATGCAGGGGCCGACGGGATGCTCGGGTGTACAAGCGTGGCCGAACAGAGGGCAGTTGCCCGGCGTAATGGCTCCGCGCAACACGTCACCGCAGCGGCATCCGCGCGGCTCGACTGTCGGTTCAATGGGCACGTCATAGCGGGAGCCGGCGTCAAAGCGCGAGAACTCGGGGCGGATGGAAAGGCCCGAGTTGGCAATCGGCCCCAGCCCGCGCCACGTGGTGTCGCACGGCGCAAATACCTGCTCGACCAGCTGGCGCGCCACGGGGTTGCCGTCCATATTGACGCCGCGGCGGTAGGCGTTGTCAATTGCGGGCCGACCCTCGACAACCATCTGGACCAGCATGCAAATGCCCTGCAGAATGTCGACCGGCTCAAATCCCGTAACCACGCCCGGGGTCCTAAACTCATCGACCAAAAAGCCAAAAGGGGCTAAGCCCGTGATAGTGGCGACGTGGCCCGGCAGGATAAAGCCGTCGATGGTGGTCTCGGGGTCGTTGGCGATTGCGCGCAGCGCCGGCGGCGTGGTCTTGTGGGCGCAGTAGACCGAGAAGTTCTGCAGCCCGCGTGCGTCTGCCTCCAAAATGGCGGCGGCGATGGTGGGAGTGGTGGTCTCAAAGCCCACACCCATAAAGATGACCGGGCGGTCGGGGTTTTGCTCAGCGATGTCGAGTGCGTCGAGTGGTGAGTAGACAATGCGGATGTCGCGCCCTGCCGCCTTTTGCGCGGCGAGCGAGGTGGACGATCCAGGCACGCGCATCATGTCGCCAAAGGTGGTGATGATGGCGCCGTCTATGTTGGCGAGCGCGATTGCATGGTCGATATCGCGGTTGGCGGTAACGCAGACGGGGCAACCCGGGCCGCTCAGCAGCTTGAGTCCCGCCGGCATAATGGAGCGAAAGCCATAGCGACCGATGCTCACGGTGTGCGTGCCGCAGACTTCCATAAGGTTGATGGTGCGGTCGCCGACGAGTTCACGGATGCGTTCGATGAGCTCGCGGGCCAGCTTGGAATCGCGAAATGCCGAAAAGTCGATACCGGAGCGAGCCGGCTGTCCGGCCGCCACTAGTATGCCTCGGCCGGGTTGCTGGCCAGTTGGTCTTCTTCGACCAGTTCGGTCATGGTGTTGACCAGGTCGAGCGTCTCCTGCGCCTCCTGCTCGTCGACGATCTGGATGCCAAATCCAGCGTGCACCAGAATATAGTCGCCTACTTGTGCCGTCGGCACGAGCCGTAGCGACACCGGACGCTCGATGCCCATCATGTCGACGGTGGCCTTGAGGTCGTCGTCGCGTTTGACTACTTTGCCGGGAACGGCAAGGCACATATTGTTCCCCTTTTATACGCTTTGCGCTGGATAGGCGCCTGATAATCCATTGCTTGATGGTAGCGCTCGCGGGGTTCGCGGGCAAACGCGTTACGCCCGTGAGACAGTTGGCGCGGCGACGAGCGAAATCGGGCTACTGCGATGCGATCTGCGCGAGGTGGGCGCGCGCGATTGCCGCCTGACCGTAGGCGATGCAGCCGTCGTTGACGGGCACGGAGTGGGGAACCAAGACAGTAAGACCCATGCTTTTAAGCTCGCGGGTGAGGAGCTGGAGCAAAAGTCGGTTCATGAACACACCGCCCGAGAGCGCGACGGTGTCGAGGCTTTCACGGGTGCAGATCTCGCTGGCGATGTGTGCCGAGGAGCGTACGACGGCGACGTGGAAGTCGAGCGCGAGCCTGCCGGCGGGCGCGCCAGCCCTGATTCCCTCCAAAAGCGCCTCAATAAGCGGTCTGGAGTTCAGGACATGGCAGTCGTCCGGACGGGATGATTCGGTTACGGAAAAGCTGGCCATATTGCCGGTGGGACAGGTACTTTCGCTGTCGAGCGCGTGCCAGGCGGCTGCTTCAAGCTCGATGGCGGGTTCACCCTCGTAGGTTGCCTGGCCGCAAATGCCCAGGATCGCTGCTGCGGCATCAAACAAGCGACCCATGCTGCTGGTGCGCGGGCTGTTGATGCCACGTTCGATCATCGTTGCCGTCACGCTACGTGCTTGCTCGTCTAGGCCGCCCAAGAGCCGCTCGGCGCCCGGGTGTTCAAGCAGGCCGAGCTCACTGAGCAGGGCAAAGGCGTTGCGGCGGGCGTCACGCACGGAGGCCGCCCCGCCGGGGAGCGCCCAGGTGCGCAAATGCGCGGCGCGCTCAAAGCCGCCAAGGCTGGCAACAAGAAACTCGCCGCCCCAAATGGTCCCATCGGTGCCGGCGCCGGTGCCGTCAAAGGCGATGCCAAGGACGCGCGCGTCGGTTGTAAGCTGGCCCGCGGCGATGGCCTCGGCCATTACGCTCGCGATATGCGCATGATGGTGCTGCACCTCGACGAGCGGCAGATTGCATTTTCGCGCCTGTTCGCGCGCCCACTGACTCGATAGGTAGCTGGGGTGCAAGTCGCAGGCCAGCGCGGCGGGCATCAAGTCAAAGAGATCTTCCAAGCGCGTGCGCGCGGCGTTCCAGGCATCGAAGGTCCTGCCGTTTTCAACATCGCCGATATGCTGCGACACAAAACAGGCCGCCTCGCCGTTCGTCCCTTCACGCGTGAGCGCAATCGTGGCTTTTTGTTGTGGCCCGCAGGCGAGCACGCAGGGCGGAGCGCCGTCGAGCGCCGGCAACGGCAGCGGCTGGGGTGCATATCCGCGAGCGCGGCGAACGGGCATAACGGCGCCGTCGACCACGCGTACCACAGAGTCGTCGTAGCGCGAGAGGATTGCGCGGTCGTTACCGAGCAACGCGTCGGCGATGCCGGCGGCAACGAGGTGTTCCCAGGCAAGATCGTCATCGGTTTCGATAGGCTCTTCGCTTAAGTTTCCGCTGGTCATGACGAGCGCGTACATGCCTCGGGCTTCTGCCGCGGCAAGCAACAGATGCTGAAGCGGGGTATAGGGGAGCATGACGCCGAGCTCGGGAAGGTCGTGCGCGACGGACGGCGCGAGCGCGAGGGCGTCGGGGGAGCCGCCACTCTCGCAAGCAGCACGTCGGCGCAGCAGCACAATGGGGCGAATGCTGCCGGCCAGCAAGCCGCGCTCAACGTCGTTGACATGGCACAGGCGTTCAACATCGGCAAGGCCGCGCACCATAACGGCAAGTGGCTTGTTGCTGCGGCGTTTGCGGAGGCGAAGTTCGGCTACCGCCTGTTCGTTGGAGGCGTCGCATGCCAAGTGAAATCCGCCCAGACCCTTGATGGCGACGATACCGCCGTTGGCCAGCAGCTCAACACAGCGGCCGATAATGGCGTCGCTGGTCTCGCGTGTGGTGCCGACGGCCGGCGACGCGGCGGCTTCGCCCGCCTCGCGCCACGTAATATGCGGCCCGCAATCAAAGCAGGCATCGGGCTGTGCGTGAAACCGCCGATTGAGCGGGTCGGCATATTCTGCGGCGCACTTGGGGCACATGGGAAAACAATCCATCGACGTGGCCGCTCGGTCATAAGGCAGCGATCGGATGATGGTAAAGCGCGGGCCGCAGTTAGTGCAGTTGATAAAGGGGTAGTGATAGCGTCGGTCGGCGGGATCGAACAACTCGCGCAGACAGTCGTCGCAGGTGGCGATATCGGGCGAGACGAGCGTCGTGTGCGCGGTCTGGTCCTGCGATGCTACGATGCGAAAGCCTTGCTCGTCGGCGGCGTTCCAGCTGGCGGGCGCGAGATCGGCGACATCGACATGCTCTACGCGGGCTGCCGCAGGCGCATGCTCAGAAAGCGCGGTAACAAAAGCATCGAGCGCATCGGCTGGAGCATGCGCCTCGATATGCACGCCGTCGCCCGCGTTGAGCACCCAGCCGCAAATGCCGTGTGCCATAGCCTCGCGATAAACGAACGGCCGCATGCCAACGCCCTGCACAATGCCCGTCACATGAATATGCACATGCCGCATGCGACTCCCCCTCATCTAAACCGACCAAAAAGGGACGGGTTTATTTTGGTAGGTAAAACTTCTAAATCTGCCAAAACAAACCTGTCCCTTTTTGGCAGATGCGCTGCGGGAAATCCCGCTATAGCCCCAGGCTTTGCTTGGTGGCGGCGCAGGTGAGCTCGCCGTGCTTAACGCCGCGCAGGCCCAGCAGACGGTCGGCCAGTTCGTAGACGCGCTCGCCGCGACCCTTGAGTGCCAGAATCTCCAGACAGTTGTGGTGATCCAGATGCACGTGCATCGTCGATACGATCTCGTCGGTGTAGTCGTGCTGCACCTCGTCCAGGCGGCGCGTCAGATCGCCGGTGTGATGGTCGTAGATCATGGTAAGCGATCCGATGACCTGCTCGTTGGGCGTTCGCATCTGCTCCTTGGCAATCGAGGCGCGAATCAGGTCGCGCACGGCCTCGGAACGGTTGGCAACGTCGCCGCGGCGCGCGATCTGCTTGTCGAAGCGACGCAGCAGGTCGTCGGGCGCGGTGACCGAAAAACGGACCAGCTCTGAGGCGGAGCCGCTGCAACGGCAGCCCACGTCGCCGGTCGGCCCGTGCGGATGCTCGTGCTCGTGATCGCAGGCGTGCTCGTGCTCGGCCACGCTACACCAGCTTTACGGAGCCAACAGAGTTATGGTCGGCCTCGATGGCATCCTCATAGCCCTCGAGTGCGTCGTGCGCCTCGTGGAGCGCCGCCATGGCGGCCTCGAGCTTGGCGCCAATGCGCTCCATATCAAAGTTCTCGGTTGCATGCAGCAGCTGATGGCTCCACTCGTGGGCGAGCTCGATCGTGTCGTCGACCTGCTTGACGCTCATGGCAAGCTGGCTCATGTTCATTCCGACGTCATGCACGGGAAATCTCCTTTTGTACGGGTCTAATCAGTGGTTCAGATTTTACTACGCCCGCTTTGCGCGCTATCGCATAAGAAAACGGGTGCGAGTCCGTCTGACCCGCACCCGTTCACTGGGGGCTGTTTGTGACTACCATACTATCCGTGGTCGCGGGCACAACACCCGGCTCTCCGGCGAGCGGCGCAAAACCGCTCATGGACGGCAGCACGTGACCGGTGTATTACAGGTGCTTCTCCAACAGCGCCTGAAGCCTTGCCTTGGGCAATGCGCCAACGGAGCGGTCAATTTCCTCGCCGTTCTTAAAGACGATCAGCGTGGGAATGCTCATGACGCCAAACTTCATGGCCAGATCCTGGTTGTCGTCGACGTTGCATTTGGCGACGGCGAGTCTGCCGGCGAGTTCGTCGGCGAGTTCGTCTACGATGGGCGAAAGCGATCGGCAGGGTCCACACCAAGGAGCCCAAAAATCAACCAGCACGGGAAGGGGGCCGTTAACAGTGGAGCCGAAGTTCTCGGGGGTAATCTGCTTGATGTCAGCCATGGTGACCTCCATAATGCGACGCGGCTCAGCCGCGTAAAACTCAGTACGACCGTGCTTATACCCAACGGCCCGCAAAGCAACCACTCGCGGTCGGCTCTTTTATATAATGGTGGGCACGCAAACGATTGGAGAGCGCATGCCTACGTCACAAAGCCAGAAAAAAGAAGCCATCGCTCAGGCGACCGAGCAGGAGCTCGCATCCCTCGCGGGCCGTGGCGTGCGTATCGTGGGCAACGCGTGCTCGCCGATTGTGCTGATAAAGGGCGATTTAGACGAGGCCGAACGTGCGGGCGGCGAGCTGGCTGCCGGTCCAGACGGTGCCGCATTGCGCAAGGCGCTCGGCGCCATCGGCTACGCGCCCGAGGATTTTTGCGTGCTGGCAAGCGTCGCCGGTGCGGGCGATGGGGCGGTTGCGACAGGCGAGGGCCTGCCATGCGAGCTGTTCCGCGAAGCGCTCGAGGCCTTGGATCCCGAGGCGGTGTTGTTGCTGGACAACAGCGCGGCCGACGTCATGCGCGAGACCTATGCCGATATGCTCGTGGCAATCGATGACTTCGATACTGCCATGCTCAAACCCGGTCTGGTCGCCCATGTGCAGGGACGTCGCGTGCTCGCGCTCGACGGTTTTGAGGCGGCGCTCACCGACAAAGCCGCCAAGCAGCGCATGTGGGCTTACATCAAGCAGCTGACCCCGGCGGCCGCTCCACTGTAGCGGATTGGCGCCGGCGAGCGATTGCCTGGCGGGCATGCCGTCGACCATGCGCGGCGGCCGTCCAAAGATGCCTCCTGCGCTATCGAGAGCTCGACTATCCTTAACTTGTCAGCTCGAAAATGGGCCTGCCGCATGATTGAATCTTTATTTCAACTTTACACCTAGGTTTACAGCTGTCTTGTCAGCTGTAAACCTAGGTGTCATACTAAAGCCCCAAGATTCGCCAAAAGAGAGGGGCCTTGATGGCACAGAGCGCGAACATGGATGCATCGGAGCTTGCACGCGACATTGCGGCCGGCCTGGCATCGGCAACGACGGCAACGGAGCGTGCGGCATTGGTGCCCGCAGAGCTCGTCGAGGCCATTCAGCAACTAAAAGCCCAACGCGATGCGGTGATCCTGGCACACTATTACGTGGCGCCCGAGGTCCAGGCTGTGGCCGATTACGTCGGCGATAGCTTCTACCTGGCAAAGCTTGCCAAGAGCCTGCCGCAGCAGACCATCGTGCTGTGCGGCGTGGAGTTTATGGGCGAGAGCGCCAAGCTGCTCAACCCCACCAAGACTGTGCTGCTGCCCGAGCCGGGCGCGGATTGCCCCATGGCTCATATGGTCAAACGCGAGACGGTCGACGCCGCCCGCGCCGAGTACGGCGACGACTTGGCCGTGGTGTGCTACGTCAACTCCACGGTTGAGATTAAGAGCTGGAGTGATGTGTGTGTCACCAGCTCCAACGCCGTCAAGATCGTGTCTGAGCTGCCGCAGCAGCACGTCCTGTTTATTCCCGACCAAAACCTCGGTCGCTTCGTAGCCGAGCAGGTGCCGCAAAAGCACGTCATCCTCAACAAGGGCTACTGCCCGCGCCACCACATCATCACCGTCGAGCAGATCGTTGACGCGCAGGAAGCGCATCCCGACGCGCTCGTACTGGCGCACCCCGAGTGCAAAGCCGACGTCCTGGCCGAAGCTGACTACATCGGCTCCACCGCCGGCATCATCAAGTATGCCGAGGAGTCGGACGCCAGCGAATTCATCATCGTGACGGTCCGCGGCGTGCTCTACGAGCTCGAGCGCCGCTGCCAGGGTACCGGCAAGAAGTTCTACTTCCCCGCGGTGCAGCCCACCTGCGTCAACATGGACCTCATCACGCTCGAAAAGCTCGTGCGCTGCCTGGAGACGGGCGAGGGCGAGGTGCAGATCGGCGTCTCGGACGAGGCCGCCGATCAGGCCAAGTTCACGCTCGACCGCATGCTCGAGTACGCAGCGCGCTAGAACAATGTGGCATGAGGGATGGTCCCTTATGCCACATTCAAGGGAGAGGATTCCTGTGGAAACCAAGCAATACCCCGATATGGAGTGCGACGTCGTCATTGCCGGCTGCGGCGTAGCGGGCCTGTACGCGGCTCTCAACCTGCCGACGAGTACGCGCGTGATCATGCTCTCCAAGGGCGCCGTCGATGAGTGCGATTCGATGCTCGCGCAGGGCGGCATCTGCGTACTGCCCGAAGGCTCTGACTACGATGCCTTCTTTGAGGACACCATGCACGCCGGCCACTACGAGAACCGCCGCGAGAGCGTCGACATCATGATTCGCTCGAGCCGTTCGGTCATCAACGACCTGCTAGCGATGGGCGTGGACTTTGAGCGCAAGGCCGACGGCAGCCTCAACTTTACCCGCGAGGGTGCGCACAGCCGCCCGCGCATTGCCTTCCATGCCGACATTACGGGCAAGGAGATTACGACCAAGCTGCTCCAGGCCGTTCGCAAGCTGGATAACGTGCAGATTTTGGAGCACGTGGCCATGATCGACATCCTGACGGGCGAGCGTGGCGGCGCCACGGTGTGTACCGGCGTCGTCGCCGTTCCCGTGGACGAGGGCAACTCGGTTCGCCCCGCCGACGAGCTGGTAAATGCCGCCGAGGGCGTGCATGCCGGCGAGCCGTTTAAGATCCATGCCCGCCACACGCTGTGGGCGACGGGCGGTATCGGCGGCGTATACGACCATTCGACTAACTACCCGCAGCTCACGGGCGATGCCTGCTACATCGCTCAGGAGCATGGCATTAAGATGGAGCATCTGGACTACGTGCAGATCCACCCCACGGGACTGTTCTCGCCGCAGCCGGGCCGCACCTTCCTGATCAGCGAGAGCTGCCGCGGCGAGGGCGCGATTTTGCTCAACGCCGCCGGTGAGCGCTTTACCGACGAGCTTCAGCCGCGCGATGTGGTCGCCGCCGCTATTCGCGAGCAGATGAAACAGGACGGTACCGAGCACGAGTGGCTGAGCTTTGCACCCGTCGAGCGCGACGTGGTGACCGGGCACTTTGCCAATATCCGCGCGCGCTGCCTGGAGGACGGCCGCGACATTCTGGACGAGCCCATCCCCGTCACGCCCACGCAGCACTACTTTATGGGCGGCGTATGGGTCGACAAGGACGGCCGCACCTCGATGCCCGAGCTCTACGCCGCGGGCGAGACGGCCTGCAACGGCGTTCACGGCAAGAATCGCCTTGCATCAAACAGCCTGCTCGAGGCGCTGGTCTGGGGTCGTCGCGCCGCGTGGTGCATGCGTACCGGCGAGTCGCTGGCCGTGGAGCAGGCGGGCGATCCCGCGCTCGATGGCCGTCATCGCGCCCTGAGCGCCGACACCCTGGCAATCGATGATCTGGCCCGTGCCGCCGGCACGCAGGCCGTGGAGGAGTAGACCATGAATCCCATTACCATGAAGCTCGTCGTCGATGATCTGATTCTGCAGGCTCTGCGCGAGGACATTACGTTTGAGGACGTGAGCACGGCGAGCGTGTGCCCCACGGCGCGTCCCGCCACGGTGGAGCTTATCGCCAAAGCCGATGGCATCATCGCCGGCCTGGATGTGTTCGCTCGCACCTTTGAGCTGCTGGATTCGCAGAGCTCGGTGCTGTTTGATGTTGCCGATGGCGACGAGGTGCACGCCGGCGACCATGTGGGTCAGGTGCGCGGCGATGCGCGCGTGCTGCTTTCGGGTGAGCGCGTGGCGCTCAACTACCTGCAGCGCATGAGCGGCATCGCTACCTATACACACAGCATGGCCGCGGCGCTCGAGGGAACCAAGACCGTGCTCGTCGACACGCGCAAGACCACGCCGGGCATGCGCGTGTTTGAGAAGGCGGCGGTCGAGACCGGCGGCGGCAGCAACCACCGCTACAACCTGTCGACGGCCGTCATGCTCAAGGACAACCACATCGATGCCGCCGGCGGCGTGACGCGTGCGATCGAGATGGCGCGCGCCCATGCGTCGTTTACCACGACGGTCGAGATCGAGTGCGAGAACCTGGACATGGTGCGCGAGGCCGTGGAGGCCGGCGCCGACATCATCATGTTCGACAACATGACCCATGACGACATGACCGCCGCGATTGAGCTTATCGCCGGTCGCGCCAAGACCGAGTGCTCGGGCAACGTGGACGCCAGCAATATCCGCGCGCTCGCCGACCTGGGCGTTGACTTTATTAGCTCGGGCGCGCTGACACACTCCGCCCCGATCCTCGACCTCTCACTTAAGCACCTGCGTCTGCTGGACGGTAAATAATGAACGCCCGCGAGCGTCGCCGTGCCATCATGGACGTGCTCGAGGTGGCCAAGGAGCCCGTTTCGGGCAGCGCACTTGCCCGCGAGGTTGGCGTGAGCCGTCAGATCGTGGTTCAGGATATTGCCCTGCTGCGTGCCGATGGGCACGATGTCGTGGCCACCAACCGTGGTTATGTGCTGCAGGAGGCCCCCAGCAGCCCCGCCGTGCCCACGCGCTTGGTCAAGGTTCGCCACAGCGTGGAGCAGGCAGGCGATGAGCTCACGAGTATCGTCGACGCCGGCGGCGCCGTGCTCAACGTGATCGTCAATCACCGCGTGTACGGCAAGATCACGGCCGACCTGGACATTCGCAATCGTCGAGATGTCGAGCGCTACCTGCACGATATCGAGAACGGCAAGAGCTTTCCGCTACTAACGGTGACGAGCGGCTATCACTTCCATCGCATTGCGGCGGAGGACGAGCAGACTCTCGACGAGATCGAGGCCATACTCAAGGAGAAGGGCTATCTGGCAGACCTGATGCCCTACGAGGATGATTTGTCCTAGCCCGACACCGTCTTTATAAGTTGCGGTGAAATAGTTCCTACAATCGGCATCTAAGCAATGAGCCAGGAACTATTCCACCGCAACTGCCCACATATGCAAAAGGAGGCCTCCGCGGCGATGCGGAGGCCTCCTTTTTGTGCACGGTGTACTTGTGAGTGTGCAAGTGGGGGAGTTGTTACTCCTCGACGATCTCGGTGATCGCGCCGGCGGGGCAAGCGTCCTGGCAAGCGCCACAGGCGACGCAGGAGTCCTCGTCAGCGACGGTAGCGACGTCCTGGAGCTCCAGAACGCCAGCGGGGCAGGAGTCGACGCAAACGCCACAAGCGATGCACTCGTCGGCATCAATTACGGGATGAGCCATGGTAGTTTCCTCTCTGTTGACCGACGCTACAGACGATGCGCGCCGGTTTGATTCGGGCAAAAACATACCACGGGAGCGACCGTTTGCAATACCCTCTGGCCGGCATCTTCATACCGTTCGCCGAGTATGCCAAGGTTTACTAAAAAACGTGCAGGTGGGGCTGTTGAGCTGCGTAAATGTTAGCTAAAGGTGACTTGAAATATTGAGCTATTTAGCGAGCTTCTGGAAAGCGCAATCCAGAATTGGCGTCCAAAACGGGTCGCGCTTTCCGGTCGAGCCCTCTGGCGGAAACTGCGACCCAGAATCCACACTCAGACTGGGATCTATTTTCCCGAGGGCCTTGGTTGCGGAAACTGCAGCCCGGAATTCACGCTCAAACCGGGATTTGCTTTCCGCAAGGCCATCCCGAGGGGTTCCAGACCCAAGCCTCAGCCATCTCTACATAGATCTCGATAGATTTGCCGAGAACTCAATTAGCGCATCTACCTGCGCATTTAAGAACCTAAACTCTCAGCAATAAGAAATCTTATATGAATTGACTTAGATTTTGTATATTCCGGCCCATAAGGGGATACACTACATCCTGAAAGACAAGCCGAAGCGCCGCGCGGCAGACCGCCGAGGCGGCGCGAACGCACAAGAGAGAGGGAATTTCTAATGGGCAAGATTCTTGGTATCGACCTTGGTACTACCAACTCCGCTATGGCCGTCCTCGAGGGCGGTTCTCCGACCATTATCGTGAACGCCGAGGGCGACCGCACCACCCCGTCCGTTGTTGGCTTCCGTGCTGACGGCGACCGCGTCGTGGGTAAGGCCGCTAAGAACCAGGCTGTCACCAACCCCAAGAACACCGTGTTCTCCATCAAGCGCTTCATGGGCCGCAAGTACTCCGAGTGCACCTCCGAGATCAAGACCGTGCCGTATGAGGTCAAGGAGGGCCAGGGTGGCCGTGCCGTCGTCGACATCGAGGGCAAGGATTACACCGCCGAGCAGGTGAGCGCCATGACGCTCGCGAAGATGAAGGCCGACGCCGAGAAGTATCTGGGCGAGACCGTCACCGACGCCGTCATCACCGTCCCGGCCTACTTCAACGACGCCCAGCGTCAGGCCACCAAGGACGCCGGCAAGATCGCTGGCCTCAACGTCAAGCGTATCGTCAACGAGCCGACCGCTGCTGCTCTTGCCTATGGCCTGGACAAGCAGGGCACCGACCAGCGCATCCTGGTCTTCGACCTGGGCGGCGGCACCTTCGATGTCTCCATCCTCGACCTCGCCGACGGCGTGTTTGAGGTTCTGTCCACCTCGGGCGACAACCACCTGGGCGGCGACGACTGGGATCAGCGCGTCATCGACTGGATGGCCGATAAGTTCCAGCAGGAGAACGGTGTCGACCTGCGTCAGGACCCCATGGCCCTGCAGCGTCTGAAGGAGGCCGCCGAGAACGCCAAGAAGGAGCTCTCCGCCGCCCAGCAGACCACCATCAACCTGCCGTTCATTACCATGAACCAGTCCGGCCCGCTGCACCTCAACTACACGCTGACCCGCGCCGAGTTCGAGAAGATCACCCGCGACCTGCTCGAGCGCTGCAAGCAGCCTGTCACCAACGCCCTGCGCGACGCCAAGCTTAAGCTCTCCGATCTGACCGAGGTCATTCTCGTCGGCGGCTCCACCCGTATGCCCGCCGTCCAGGAGCTCGTCAAGACCATGACCGGCAAGCAGCCCAACATGTCCGTGAACCCCGACGAGGTCGTTGCCGACGGCGCTGCCGTCCAGGGCGGCGTGCTCACCGGCGACGTCGAGGGCATCCTGCTGCTCGACGTTACCCCGCTGTCGCTGGGCGTCGAGACCATGGGCGGCATCATGACCAAGATGATCGACCGCAATACCACGATCCCGACCTCCAAGACCGAGGTCTACTCCACCGCTGCCGACAACCAGACCAGCGTCGAGATCAACGTGCTCCAGGGCGAGCGCGAGCTTGCCCGCGACAACAAGTCGCTCGGTAAGTTCCAGCTGACCGGTATCCCGGCTGCCCGCCGCGGCGTGCCGCAGATCGAGGTCACCTTCGACATCGACGCCAACGGTATCGTCAAGGTCTCCGCTAAGGACAAGGGCACCGGCAAGGAGCAGCAGATCACCATCTCCGGCTCCACCGCGCTGTCCGACGACGAAGTCGATCGCATGGTCAAGGACGCCGAGGCTCATGCCGAGGAGGACAAGAAGCAGAAGGAAGAGGTCGAGGTCCGCAACCAGACCGACAGCCTGTGCTACTCCACCGAGCAGACCCTCAACGAGCTGGGCGACAAGGTTTCCGCCGACGTGAAGTCCAAGGCCGAGGCCGCTATCGCCGACGCCAAGAAGGCGCTCGAGGGCTCTGATGTCGAGGCCATCAAGGCCGCCGGCGAGTCCCTGCAGTCTGTGGCCTACGAGCTGGCTCAGGTTGTCTACGCCGACGCTCAGCAGCAGACCGACGGTGCCGCCGGTGCCCAGCCTGCCGACGATGACGTCGTCGACGCCGACTACGAGGTTGTGGACGACGAGGACAAGTAATCATGTCCGCCCGTAAAGCTCGCACGGAGGCGGCTGCCGCTGGCGTCGCCCCCGTTGACTCTGAGGAGAAGGACGTGAAGATTCCCGTAGAGGCCGTCGACGATACTGAGGCCAACGAGGCCGAGGCCGCCGAGGCTGCCGAGAACCAGGTAGAGGATTCCAACAAGGAGGCGACGATGACCGAGGACGAGATGGTGGAAGCCGCTATCCGCGCCGGTGAGGAAGCCGCCGACAACGACTTTAAGCTTAAGTTCGAGCAGGCTCAGAAGGAGCTTAACGACGTGCGCAACGAGCTTGATGCTGCGGCAGAGGCCCAGAAGGCCGCCGAGGACAAGGCAAAGGACGCCACCGAGCGCACCGCCCGTCTGCAGGCCGACTGGGAGAACTTCCGTCGCCGCACCGCAAACGAGCGTATCGCCGAGCGCGAGCGCGCGACCGAGAAGCTTGTCACCGCGCTGTTGCCGGTGATCGACGATATCGAGCGCGCGATCGACCATGCCCGCAGCCAAGAGCTTTCCGACGACTTTAAGCAGTTCGTCGATGGCGTTGACGCGGTTCATGCCAAGCTGCTCGATGTGTTTGCGCACGAGGGCGTTGAGCCCATCGACCCCAAGGGCGAGGCGTTCGATCCGCTCGAGCACCAGGCTGTGGGTCGTGTCGAGGACGCATCGCAGTACGACGAGACCGTCAACGATGTGTACCAGAAGGGCTACCGCATGGCGGACCGCATCCTGCGTTCCGCGATGGTGACGGTGACCTACGGTGGCGAGAAGCGCCCCGCACCGGAGCCCGAAGCGGCGCCCGAGGATGCTGCGGCCGATACGGCCGAGAGCACCGAGGAGTAATTGAGAAGGGCCCCGGGGCAACACCCGGGGCCCTTTCTGGGCTAGTGCCATATGAAAGCATGGGCCGTCGTCTGCATGGGCGGCGGACGTAACAGGAGAGGAGCTACGATGGCTGCAGGCAAAACCTTCTATGACATCCTGGGCGTATCCAAGAGCGCCTCCGACAAAGAGATCAAGAGCGCGTTTCGCAAGCTCGCGCAAAAATATCACCCCGATGCCGGCGGCGATGAGGCCAAGTTCAAGGAGATCAGCGAGGCCTACGAGACGCTTTCGGACGAGAAGAAGCGCAAAGAGTACGACCAGATGCTCATGTTTGGCGGCATGCCGGGCGCGGGCGGCGCGTATAGCGGTGGCTACGGAGCCAGTGCCGGCGCGAGCGGCTGGGGCGATATCTTTGACAGCATCTTTAGCGGCAACGGCGCCTGGGGCAGCGATTGGGGCTCGGGCTTTGCCGGGGCCGCGGGCGCTGCCGGTGCCGGTGCGGGCCGCAACCGCGCGCGCAAGGGCGGCGACCTGTCGCTGACTGTCGACGTGACGGCCGAGGACGCGTTTCGCGGCGTGACGCACAAGGTCACCTACCGCATTCCCTCGACGGGCGAGCAGCAGACCATCACGGTCTCGGTGCCCGCGGGTGCGGTCGACGGCGGCAAGCTGCGCTACAAGCGTCGCGGCGAGTATGGCGTTGCGGGTGGCGAGCGCGGCGACCTGGTCGTGACCACGCATGTTGAGGAACACCCGCTGTTTAAGCGCAAGGGCGCCGACGTGACCATGGAGGTGCCGATCTCGGTCTACGAGGCGGCGCTTGGCTGCGCAGTTGATGTGCCCACGCCCGGTGGCGCGACGGTTCGCCTGAAGGTGCCCGCGGGCACCCAGACGGGCAAGAAGTTTCGCTTTAAGGAGATGGGTGCGCCTGATGTTAAGCATCGCGGCCGCACCGGTGCGCTGCTCGTCGAGATCAAGGTGCAGGTTCCCACAAACCTGTCCGACGACGAGCGCGAGGCCATGGCCAAGCTGCGCGAGGCCGATAAGCGCGACTATCGAGAGAAGGTCAACCGTTACAAGGCGACGTACTAGGGCGGTCGTGGCGCGCGCCCGCGCCCGCGGGCTTATGATGGACGATAACGAGACGGAAAGGGGTCAGGTAGCATGGCCGAGGACAATAGGAACAAACCGCTGTACATGATCAGCGTGGCGGCCGAGCTGACCGGCATGCACCCGCAGACCCTGCGCGTCTACGAGTCCAAGGGTCTGGTGAACCCCCAGCGCTCGGGCGGAAACACGCGCCTGTATTCGCGTGCCGATATCGAGCGCCTGGAGCTTATCAACCAGCTGACCGACGAGGGCATCAATCTCGCCGGCGTGGTGCGTATTCTTGACATGAAGGAGCGTGCCGAGGAGCGCGAGCGCGAGAACGAAAAGCTCCGCGCCCGTGTTCGCCAGCTTGAGGAGGATCTGCACGAGTATAAGATGCAGAAGAAAATTACCGCCTTGGCGCCTCGCGACGGCTCGGTCAATCCCGAGCAGGTCATGCGCAAGCTGCTGGGAGCCGGCGGAGATTTGTAGTTACTGGCAATACGGGTCGCATAGCAAGTCGATGTGGCGCGGCTGACGGAATAGCATCTCGTCAACGGATAAAGAGGGCGGCGTGGCACTTTGGCCATGCCGCCCTCTGCCTATCTCGCCGTCATGTTCATAAGTCGCCGCCATGAGATGTGGGCTTATCGAATTACATGCCGGCGTTTTGGGCGCGTGCTATCGACGTGCCTATTTGCTCTTCGGCGTACTGGCGTAGAACTTCTTCTTTTTAGGCTTGCCTTTAGAGGCGAGCTTGTCGTCTTTGGCGAGCATCGGCTGGGGTGCGGTTGCACGAGGTTTGCGGGCCTCGGGGTTGCGCAGCTCCTCGGTTCGCTCGGCAATCTCCTCGGTGCTAAAGCCGACCTCTGCCATGGCGTCCTCGATGGGCAGGCGGCGCACGATGTAGCAGTGGTGCACCTTCTGGTTGCGCGCGAAGTCTTCGGGGATGGTCTGTGCCGTAATGTCCTCCAGCACCACGCCCGCGCGTGCGAGCTTGCGCGTTTCGGGGCGGAAGCCGCGCAGGTTGCAGCTAAAAATGGCATGGCCGCCCTGAGCGAGCAGGCGCGATACGCCGGCCAAAAGCTCAACATGGTCGCGCTGGACATCCCAAGTGCGGCGGCCCATCTTGGATGAGTTCGAGAACGTGGGCGGGTCGACAAAGATCAGGTCCCAGCGGTTGCGCGTCTGGCGCTGGTCGCGAATCCAGGCGAGCACGTCGTCGCGCACAAAATGATGCTGAGGCCCCACAAAGCCGTTCTGGTGCATATTGCGCTCGGCCCAGTCCAGGTAGGTGTTGGAAAGGTCGACTGTTACGGTTTCCTCGACGCCGCCGTCGGCCGCATAGCAGGTGGCGGTGCCGGTGTAGGCGAACAGGTTGAGGAAGCGGCGCGCCTGCTTGGCGTGCTCGCGCACCAGGTTGCGGGTGACGCGGTGGTCCAGGAAGATACCGACGTCCAGGTAGTCGTCAAAGTTGACGGCAAAGGTAAGGCCACCCTCTTCGATGAGCGGCAGACGACGGCGTGCGATATTGGCGCGCTCGCCCGAGCCGCCCTTGCCGGCGCCCTGCTTGCCGTACTGCGAGCCGCCGCGCGAACGCATGCGGGCCTTGGCGTGCACATGCTCGGCGGGAACATCCAGGATGCGCGGCGCGATGGCCAAAATGTCGAGCATGCGGGCCTGGGCTAGCGCGGGGTCGATGGTCTTGGGCGCGGCGTATTCGGCGATGACGAGCCAGCGGCCCGGCGTCTGCGGGCAGCCCTCGTACAGGTCGATGGCGGCGGAGTAATCGGGCAGGTCCGCATCGTAGACGCGGTAGCAGCTCACGCCCTCGCGCTTGGCCCACTTGCGGCGCAGGCGGGCATTCTTGCGCAGGCGGTTGGCGAACTGTTCGGACTCAGGGATGAGCACGGGCAGCGGCTTGCCGTCACCTAGGTCGAGCGTGGCGGCAGGCTCGGGCATGGCGGGGACGGCGGCTTTGTCGTTGATGGCGTCGTTGGCATCCGCAACCTCCGCCTCGGCATCTGTGCTGGTCGCAGCTTCAAACGCAGCGGCGGCGTGGTCGAGCGAAGGCCAGACCTCGATGGTCGCCTCCTCGTTGTTGGGCATGACGGCGATCGAGCGCTCGGGCTCGGCGTGGAGCGCGCGTGTCAGCAATCCGTCGCGGGTGAGCGCGGCGACCGGCGCCGCGGCAAGCTCGGGCGCGCGGCGCAGCTCGCCGATGAGTGTCATAGTGTCATGCATGAGCGAAAGCGGTGTCTCGGTCGTATCCGCGACCACGGCGGCACCGGCGACGGCGCCCGCGTGGTCCAGTACGGTGGCGGACTTAGCGGCGCAAAAGTCGACAAAACGCTTATAGCCGGCGCACTTGACCATGCGCTCGGCGGTCTTGCGGGCGGTGGGGTTGATGTCCACGGCCACGATGCGCGCCTGGCGCTCGCGCGCTGCCGCCTCGCGCTCGCGCGCCTCGGCAAGCAGCTGCTCCCACAGGGCGGCGTCGTGCATCTGCCAGCCCTCAAAGCCCCAGCGCTCGCGTGCGGCACCCGGGCCCGGGGCGCGGTCGGTCAGAATGTTCACGGCCTCCAGCAGCAGACCGCCGCCGGCGCACGAGGCGTCGACCAGTGTCGGAAGGGCTTCATTCTCGTAATCGTCGGCCGTCAGCTCGCGCTCGCACAGTGCGGTCCAGCCGACCTGTGCGAGTACCAGGGCGGCGTAGTCGGAGCGCAGCACGTGCGCGCCCTCGCCGGCGCGGGTCGCTGCGGGCGGCAGGCGCTTGAACAGCGGGTCGCCCGAAAGGTCCAGGCTAATGCTCGCGCGGCGCTGACGCAGCGAAAGCAGCAGGTGAACATCGGGATCGGCGGCATCGACATCGGCGCGACGGCCCGTGGTCTCGGCCAAGCGGTCGCACAGCGCGTCTTTGGCACGCAGGGCCGAGAAACGCGTGTTGCGCAGCTGCTCGGTCACGCCGCGGGCGGTAATGGCGATGGTGGCACCGGGGCGGACGATGCTCTCCCAGGCGATGTCGTAAACGCCGTCGTACAACTCGTCGGCATCCTGCGCCTCAAAGCGCCCAAGGACCACAAACACGCGGCTGACCAGGCGCGACCACAGACAGGCGCGGTAGCCTTCTTCGAGCTCGCCCTCAAACGTAGCGCGTCCCTTCAAGCGGCGGACATGCGAAAGCCCGAGGTGTTTAAGCTCATCGGCGAGTGCGGACTCAAAGCCCTCGGGGCAGCTTGCGTAAAATTCCATGGGTGACCTCTCTGGTTGCGTCGCTCCATTATATGATGGATGCTTCGTTTGCCCTTATCCTCGAAAGGAAC
>CABQLM010000001.1 GCA_902465105.1 uncultured Collinsella sp. | reverse complement strand
TCAGAATCCATTGACGCGGTGTCGCGGTGTGAATGATGTCGATGGTCTTTTGCACCGAGAAAAACCGTGTCCAAGCGCCTTCTGGCGCCGCCACCCTCATAGGGGCCCATTGGCGCGAATCCGCCGCAATCTCGTCGTTGACGATCAGGACAAGATTGGAACCAATCGCCACATTCCACAGCTCAACGTCTTGCCCGTAAATTAACCGGTCGTCGATACGTGTAAGAAGGATTTTGGGTTGAGCCATGGCAGCCCCATTCTGTTTGAGGCCCGTAAGAGCGAGACATCACGTCTCCAATATTAGTGCATTTAAAGTGAGAAAAGCCGTCAGAACCCTTGCGCGGATGTGCGATGTCCCGTATCATAGACAGCCGTTGACGCCTCAGTTGCGTCACTACATGGCCGCCAGCGTAGCTCAGTTGGTAGAGCACCGCTCTCGTAAAGCGGGGGTCACCGGTTCGAGCCCGGTCGCTGGCTCCATTACACAAGACAGCCGCCTACGGGCGGCTTTTTTATTGCCAGATTGAGCTCCATGCAGCTCGCACGCGTCAGCGTATTTCCCTTGATATAACCCATTTCGATGCAAATAGACCTCGCCTATCGTGATTTCCCTAGGGAAATACGACAAGCGAGGCCCAATCGTGATTTCCCCAAGGGAATCACTTTGATGCGAGCTCAGTCGTTTAGCAGCTACTCGTTAAAGGCATTACCCACGCTCTGACCGCCCACATACGTCTCGACAAGCGTAAGATCGGGGTTAAAGACGACGAAGTCGGCATCGCGGCCAGGCATAATACTGCCGCATTTATCTTCGACATGAGCGGAACGTGCCGGCACCTCGGTCGCCATGCGAATAGCGATATCTGCGCTCGCAAGGCCCCAATCGACAATGTTCTTGACACCCTGCGCCAACGTAAGCACCGAACCGGCAATAGCGGAGCCGTCTGCAAGCCAGCACAGGTTGTCCTTCATGACAACCTCCATACCGCCGCTGGTGTACTTGCCTTCGGGCATGCCGCCGCAGCCCAGACAGTCGGTGATGAGCACCGTGTGCTGCCAACCCTTGGCTTGCAGCAGCGCCTTGATGGCGGCAGGCTTCACGTGCTTGCCGTCGCAGATAATCTCGGCATAGGTGTTGGGCGTGGCCATGGCAGCACCCACAACGCCGGGCTCGCGATGGTGCAGGCCTCGCTGGCCGTTGTAGGTATGCGTAAAGCAGCTGGCACCGGCGTTGATGGCGGCGACGCACTCGTCGTAGGTAGCGTCGGAGTGGCCGATGCAAGTCACCACGCCCTTGGCGCTCAGGGCGGCTGCATAGGCAGCAGCCCCATCACGCTCGGCAGCCATGGCGCTCTTGACGATGCGGCCACCAGCGGCCTCCTGCCACTCGTCAAAGACCGCTTCGGACGGATCAATCAAATAAGCGGGGTTCTGCGCACCCACGTGCTTCATGGTAAAGAACGGGCCTTCGAGATAAATACCTTGAATGCGGGCACCGCAGAACTCCGGTCCGCGCTCCTCATCGGCCTGAGCAATTGCCGCGCAAGCGTCTTTAATCTGTTCAACGCCATCGGTAAACGTCGTGGGAAGCCAGCTGGTGGTACCACGGCGAGCGAGCTCGGTCGAGCTGATGTTGATACCCTCGGAATCGTTATCGGTCGTGGCGTGGTTATAGAAACCGTGAATATGAGTGTCAACCATGCCCGGGGCTATCCACGTGCCCGTATAGTCTTTGATCTCGCAGGACGGCTCCTCAGCCTGCCATGCGCCAAATACGCCATTTTCGACCATAAGGTAGCCGCCCAGCTGCGGCCCCGCCGGCAAAAAGAACTTGTCGGCCTTAATTGCATACATGCTCATGTAAGCTCCCATACCCGCAGTGCGTTTTGGGCGGGTCCAAAAAACACTACGTAATTTGCCTGAATGATTGATGCCAAAGGACTAGCGCTCAATGTATTTTGCACCCGCCTTAAAATGCACGGCGCCGTATACCCAAACCGATTAAACGGACCGGTTGTGATAGACCTTGTATTTAAACTGGTCGGCACGTGCAACCGAACGCGTATATTCGATAACATCGTTGCTCATATCGTATGTAGTGCGAACCAGATCTAAAACCGGAGCGCCCTCTGCAATCTCGAGTAACCGAGCGTCGGAGCGGCGTGCGATGCTCGCATAGAACTCTTCCTCGGCCATACGGACCTTCTCGTGATAATCCTGCTCGATCATATCGTACAGAGATTTATTCTCGATCATGGGACGCTTGAGCGAAAAGAACTTGCGAGCAGGAAGATACGTGCACTCAATCATAAGCGGCACGCCATCGGCGATACGCAAGCGATTAATTCTGTAGAGACGCTCACCCAAACGCGCGTTCATCTCGGCTGCGATATTCTTATCGGCCTCGACCTCGGTAAACTCCAAGATCGTCGTTTTTGGAACACGCCCAATGGCCTTCATCTGTGCCGTAAAGCTATAAGTTTGGCTAAGATTTGCCGTCTGCAGCGAACGATCGGTGACCATGGTTCCTCGGCCGCGCTGGCGAACAACAAGACCGAGCCGCTCAAGCTCCTGCAAGGCAAGACGAACCGTCGTGCGCGAGAGCCCATAACGCTCCGAGAGGTCACGCTCGGACGGAAGATAGTCACCGGGACGAAGTTCGTGATTGATTTTATCGGTCAGAACATCAACGAGCTGATCGTACAGAGGTTGCTTGCGCGCTCCGATTGCCATAATGAAACCTGCCGGGGAATTGCTTGAAAGTGGTTATAACCATACACCACGTACTATAGCAGTTTCCTGCTTATAACAGCAGGTAAATGCGTATATTTCAATACTGTTTGTCAGCATTTTGACATGGCTAGTTAATACCAATACGTATCAATTTATTTAAAAAAGGGCCGCCCCGCGGAGTGGGACGACCCTTTACTAGACACGGTATGTCTGGTGAGGCTTAGAGAAGCTTCTTGAGCTCCTCGGCAACAGCCTGGACCTGCGTACCGATGATCACCTGGGCAGCACCCTTGTTGATGATCATGACACCCAGAGCGCCAGCCTTCTTGCAGGCAGCCTCGTCGACCAGAGCGGAATCGCCAAGCTCGAAGCGCAGGCGAGTAGCGCAGCAGTCAACGGTCTTGACGTTCTCCTTGCCACCGACAGCGGCGAGAACAGCGGCAGCCTCAGCGGCGAACTTGTCGTCGCCAGCAGCGGCGGAAACGGAGGTCTCCTCGACATCCTCGTCCTCGCGACCAGGGGTCGTGAGGTCGAACTTGGTGATGGCGAAGCGGAACACGAGGTAGAAGACCACGAAGGCAGCGATGCCCAGCGGGATGATCATCCAGGTGTTGGCAGCAGCCGGGAGGCTAGCGGAGAACAGGAGGTCGGTAGCACCAGCGGAGAAGCAGAAGCCAGCACGGAATCCAACATAGTAGGTGATGATGGTGAAGATACCGTACAGGGCAGAGTACACGACGTAGAGCGGGAAGCACAGGAACATGAAGCCGAACTCGAAGGGCTCAGTGACGCCGCAGACGAAGGCGCAGATAGCAGCGGAGACAACCAGGCCGATAGCAGCCTTCTTGTTCTTAGCGGTCTGAACCATAGCCAGGGCAGCACCCGGGATACCGAACATCATGCAGGGGAAGAAGCCGGACATATACATGCCGAGGCTCCACTTGACGTCAGCAGAGGTCTCGCCAGCCCAGAAGTGGGTCAGGTCGCCAAGGCCGATGGTGTCAAACCAGAACACGTTGTTCAGGGCGTGATGCAGACCGGTCGGGATGAGCAGGCGGTTGAGGAAGGCGTAGATGCCAGCGCCAATGCCACCCATGGAGGCAATAGCCTCACCAAGAGCAACGAGGGCACCGAAGATGAGGGGCCACACGAAGAGCAGGACGACGGAGACGACGATGCAGATGACGGCGGTCATGATGGCGACGCAACGCTTGCCGGAGAAGAAGGCCAGCCAGTCGGGCAGACGGGTGTCCTTGAACTTGTTGTAGCAAGTGCCACCGATGACAGCGGACAGGATGCCGATGAAGGAGTTACCAGCAATCTTGGAGAATGCGATGCCCTCGGTAGTAGCGAGCCATGCATCGGGATCAACAACGCCCTGGACAGTCTGAACGACAGCGGGGCTCAGGAGCTGCTGAATCATCAGGAAAGCAACGAGGCCAGCGAGGCCAGCGGTGCCGTCGTGATCGTCGGCGAGGCCGACAGCGGCGCCGACTGCGAACAGCCAGGCCATGTTATCGATAAGAGCGCCGCCTGCCTTAATGAGCAGGAAGCCGGCGGTGTAGGCAAAACCGGTAGTGTCACCGGCAGCGCCCATGACTGCGGGGGCGAGCAGGTAGCCCACGCCCATAAGAATACCTGCGACGGGAAGCGCCGCGACGGGAAGCATCAGCGCTTTGCCGAGCTTCTGGAGGTACTTCATCATATGGTATCTCCTCCAACCTTTCTTTCGTTGTTCACCAACGAGTTCCATGTCCGCGCCTTCTGCATACCGGCTTCTCCGCTTGCCGGCATTGGAGCGCAAACTAAGACAACCCAGTCCCTATTTCGGGTTGCTGCTGAGTACGTTAACACACATCCAATTCAAACGTCCACCACATTTCGTTCAAATTGCAATTTCATTGCCAGACGGTAATTTTTTTTCCGTAAACGGTAGTTTTTGCAGGTTAAGCGTGGAGTCTGTCGTCTTTTTCATACCAATTTTGGCTAAATCGAAACGATTTCGCTAAATAAGTGGTTACTACCAACGGGGCACTGGTACCTAATTGTTACAACCACCAGACCTGAAATCGTTTACGGGATAACTGAATAGATACCGTATGGTATGAATTAATGGAGCATCGATGCGCAGGCTAGCAAGTCATTTCTCCGCCGCACCGTCTGTGAGACAAAAAAATACTGATGACCTTGTCCCAGAACGCAAAAAGCCCGCCAGAACGATCGTCATCGTCCCGACGGGCATGCGGCTTAAAATTAGCGAATCTTGCGGACCAGAGGGCTTTATGCAAACAGACCGTAGATGCTGATATTGGCCTTAGAATACAGGCCGTTGGCGTACTCGGTCCACTTGGAGCTGGCACTCGAGGCCTCGGTCGAATACTGCTGGTAGGCCGTATAGTAGGCAGTCATAGCTTGCTGATAGGTAGCTCCATCGGCTTTAAACTCGTCGTCGGCGAACGCCTTGGCAAAGGTGCTGTCGGCATCTTTCCAGGTGCCCTTCTTGCTGTCCCACTCGTCGCCGGCAAGCTTGATGATGTAGTCAGCATACTCCTTGCTCGCGGCGTCCTTATTGTCGTCGGAAGGCTCGGTCGGAGCGGTCGGCATATTCGCGGAGGTGTCGCCCGCCTTCTTCTTGTAGAGCTTCTGCAGCGTCGCGGACTGACGAACGATCTGTTTGGCCTGGTCCTTGGACACGCCATACTGCTTGGCCATGGTGTCATAGTCCGAAGTGCCGATGGAATCCTCGGCGTACTTCTTCATTTCCTTAGAAGAGACGGTAATGCCCTCGTCCGCGGCGGCATCGAGCAGAATCTTGTTGCGCACATAGGCCAAAATAACGTCGGCAGAGGGAGCTGCGTAGTTGCCGTCCGAATCCTTGACGGCGTCGAGGCTGTACTGACTCTCGATGGCCTCGCGAGCCGAGACGTCTTTCTTCTTGCCGTCATAGCTATAGCTGGCAACGGTGGCATCAAGCTGGTCCTTGGTCAGCGTGGACGACCCAACGCCCTTGCCGCCAAAGCCGCCATTGCCCACAAAGAAGCCGATAATCGCCGCGATCACAATAGCGGCAACGAAAGCGGCAATCATCGTAATCTTGTGCTTAGAGGTGCGGTTATCCACTTCAGACTCCTCGTCGTCCTCGTCGATATCGGGCATCAAGTTCTCGTCAGCGGCATCTGCGGCAATCTGCGCCTCGAGACGAGCATCCTCTTCCTCGGCAGTCGTGCCAGCAGCGATGTGCTCGGCAGAGGTGCCGGCAACCAGGTCGATCTTCTCAGCCTCATCACCATCGGGACCCTCGCCGCGTTCGATGATCTGGATGCCGTCGATCTCGTCCTTCTCGTCTTTCTTCTGAATCAAACCCATAGTTGTAACTCCTTGATGGAAAACACAGTCGGCAATAGGATACGCCCGACATCGCTGCCGGGCGCATGATTCTCAGGTTAAACGCAAACACTCAGCCGCGTTTTAGTTTAATTGCCACATGGGGGCGTATTCCACGTTAGCCCAAATGAGCGATAACGGCATCGGCAAAGGCCTGGGTTCCTACAGCCCCATCGACAGAACCCGTCTGAGCGCGACGAACATCACCGGTAACATGCTCGCCCTCGTCGAGCGTGGCAGAAACTGCGGCGCGAATGCGGCTGGCGGCATGATACTCACCCAGATGGTCGAGCATCATGGCTGCAGACAGAATCTCAGCCGTGGGATTGGCAATATCCTGGCCCGCGATATCGGGCGCAGAGCCGTGCGTGGCCTCGAAGATGGCGCAGTCGGTACCGATGTTGGAGCCAGGGGCCATACCAAGGCCACCCACCAAACCGGCGCACAGGTCGCTCACGATATCGCCATACAGGTTGGGCAGCACCAGGACATCGAAGTCGTTGGGGTTCTGGACCAAACCCATACAAGTGGCGTCGACGATCTTGTCGTTGAACTCGATATCGGGATAGCCTGCTGCCACCTCGCGCGCCACGCGCAGGAACAGACCATCGGTCGCCTTCATAATGTTGGCCTTATGCACGGCCGTCACCTTTTTGCGCCCACAGCGGCGGGCATACTCAAAGGCGTACTCCACAATTCGACGACTCTTGGCGATAGAGATCGGCTTGATCGAGATTGCGGAATCGGCGGCGAAGGCCTTCTGACCCGAACGCTCGACGAGCCGCGAGAGTTCCTCAACCTCGGCAGCACCCTCATCGAACTCGATGCCAGCATAGAGGTCCTCGGTGTTCTCACGCACGATAACCAGGTCAACGTCGCGAAAACGCGAGCCGTCGCCCGGCTGCGACAGGCAGGGGCGCACGCAGGCATACAGGTCGAAGTGCTTGCGCAGGGCCACGTTGACGCTACGGAAACCCGTGCCGACCGGCGTGGTGATGGGGCCCTTGATGGCAACCTTGGTCTGGGCGACCGCATCGAGCACATGCTGGGGCAGTGGCGTACCAAACTCATCCATGACGCCGGCACCGGCCTCCTGGACATTCCAGTTAATCTGGACACCGGTGGCCTCGACCACACGGCGCATGGCCCGTGTAATCTCGGGACCGATACCGTCACCGGGAATCAGGACTACATCGTGCGCCATAATCTGTTACTCCTCGTCTTCGGCGTCGTCAGATTTTTTAACGCTAGCACGCTTCTTCTTTTTAGAGAGATCCAGACCAAAACGTTTAACAAGCATTTCGCAAATCTCGGACGAGCGAGCCTTGAGATAAGTGCCCTTGCCGTTCTCGGCATCGAACTTAAGGCGCAATGCGAGTTTCTCGGCAATCTCGGCATCAATCTCGCCCTGGCCAAACTCGTACAGGCAGCCAAGCATATCGCGATACTCGAGGTCGCCGTGGTAGCACTGGATGGCTTCGTCCAGAATCGACCAGGCCTCGCGCGAACGGTCGACGCTCGTGGAACCCCAGACGCACAGCATGTGGAAAGCCGCATAGCGCAGCGTGGAAGAGAGCTCATCGAAGAGCGCGGTCTCGGCGCCCTCAAAAGCATCTTCCATCTGCTCGGGACAGATGGACGCAAGCGCCGCCAGGGCATCAAGGGCCTCCCAGCGGGTCTGAGCCTCGGGGCGATCGAGCGCCTCAATCAGCGCAGGCACGCAGGGCACGACACGCTGGGGATCGCGCTCGGCAAGCAGGTGCAGCACGCGAGCGGCAAACTGGCGGATGCGGCGCGTGAGGCAGCCAAGCTCCTGTACCAAGCGGTCGACGGCGTTCTCGCTCTCTTCTGCCAGCTGAAGCTGTGCCAGCTCCTCGTCGGTAAGCTGTTCGTCTTTGTTTTCTGCCATAGTTACCTCTTCTTACTATTTCTTAGCGTGCTTGCCAGCACCCTTGCTGTCATCGGTGACCGAGATAAGCTGTCGGTCGGCCGCGCCGTTGCGACGCGCGCGGCGGCGCTCCTCGGCGTCGCCCGCATCGGCGGCAGCGCGATGGGCCTTGTTGACGTTAAAGACCTCATCGTGCTTGCGCCACGGGCCAACGGACTCGCCAAAGCTCATCTTAAGGCCGGCGATAAAGCCGCCGAGCCAGCCGATCGGCGCAAATTGCACCAGCGGGAACAGCGAAAACACCCAGGTCAGCAGGACGACCGCTGCCGCACCTGCAAAGTTGGCGATCCAGTAGTCGCGCTTAGTGATGACGCGCTTTTCGCAGGCCCACTGGCCGCACAAAAAGCCAATGTAGATCGCAAAGATAAAAAGCACCAGCGCGAGCGCCACGAACGTCCAGCTCATGGGCGCTACTCCTCGTGATGATGGCCGCAGCAGCACTCGTGGCCGTCATCGTGGCCGTGACCGCCGCAGCACTCGTGGTCTTCGCCATGGTGATGGCCGCAACCGCACTCGTGGTCGTCGCCGTGCTCGCCGCAACCGCAGCCGTCCTCGTGGGCACCGTGTTCCTCGGGACGATACTGCGACCAGTCCAGACCGGCGGCAATGGCGTCGGCCTCCTCCTTGTAGAGGACCGTAATGGCCTGGGTGCCCAGCTTGGCACCACCAATGGCGTCGAGCATGTCATAGAGCGTAAAGGCCACGTCGGCACCGGGCAGCGCGAGCTCGCGGTCGTCGGCGTATGCAAGGGCCAGACGCAGGTCCTTAATGAAGTGCTCGACCATAAAACCGGGCTTGTAGTCACCGTCGAGCGCCTTGGGGGCAAGGCTCTCCATGGCGCCGGACTTGCCGGTGCCGCCCAGAATCATCTGACGGGTCTTTTCCAGGTCTAGGCCGCTAAGCTCGGCAAATGCCAGCGCATCGGCCATACCGACCATGCAGGCGCCCAGCGACACCTGGTTGGCGAGCTTGGCGGCCTGGCCCTTGCCGGCGCCATCAAAGCAGCAAATGTTGGCCGCAAAGGTAGCAAGGATGTCACGGACCGGAGCGATGTCATGCTCGGTGGCGCCCACGATGGCGGTGAGCGTGCCGGCGATAGCACCCGACTCGCCGCCGGTGACGGGGCAGTCAAACGCCATGCGACCGGAGACCTGGGCAGCCTCGGCAATGTCACGCGCTAACTCGGGCGAGCTCGTGGTGAGGTCAATCAGGACCGCGCCAGGCTTGGTGCAGGCCAGCAAGCCCTCGCCCGCCAGATAGAGTTCCTCGACCTCGGAGGGATAGCCGACCATGGTAAAGACGACATCGGCGTTCGCCACAGCCTCGGCCGGCGTATCGACCCAAACGGCACCACGCTCGACGAGCGCTGCGGCCTTGGACTTGGTACGGTTGTTGACCGTAATGGGATAGCCGGCGTCCAGGATGTGGCCGGCGATGGGGGCACCCATGATTCCGGTGCCGATAAATGCGACGGAGAGCTTGTTTGCCATGAAACCTTTCCTTTTGGGTTGGGTGTTGTTACCAGGTTGAATACTCAGCGCCAGCGCTTGGGCTGCGGGGCGCTTGCGGTCGTAGCGCCTGTCTACTCACCGCGCACACGACGCGCGATGCGGTCGGAAAGCGAGGCTTTCTCGGCGCGGTTCTTGCCCCAAAACGCAAGTGCCACCATGCCGGGCCCATCCGCAGTTCCGATGGTAGGACCGACGGAACTGCGGATAATCGTGACGTCGGCGCAACCCTCCTCCTTGCGAACGGCGGCCTCGAGCCAGTCACCATCCTTCTCGGCATCGGCAGTCATAATGGCAATAGGCATGGTGCGATCGGGCACATAGTTCTCGCGGAACGACTTGAGAATGGACTTGAGCGCCTTCTTGCGGCCGCGGTTGACGCCGATCAGCGACAGCGAGCCGGCCAGGTCGTAGGACAGCTCGGGTTTGACGTCGAGCTTTGCCGTGAGCTGTGCCGCCGCGGGCGGAATGCGGCCGCCGGCAGCCAGCGCGTCGAAGCTCTCGAGCGTAAAGTAGCCGTGGACATAGGTCTTGGCCTCGTTTGCCCAGTCGACCAGCTGCTTGGCGGTGAGTCCCGCCGAGCGTTGGCGGACGGCCTCGAGCGCCAAGAGCTCGCCGGTCGCACAGGGCAGAGCGTTGTCGACCACGTACAGCTCAAAATCGGGATACTCGGCACGCACGGCATCTGCCGCCTGGCATGCAGAGTTGTAACTCGATGACAGCGCCGAGGTAAAGCACAGGTAGACCGTGGGCGTGCCTTCTTTGGCGCACTCGGTAAAGAACTCGATATAGCGACCGAGCGATACAGCGGAGGTAGACACGCGGGCGCCGGCACGCATACGGTCGTAGAACTCCTTGGGGGTCATGGTCGACCAGATATCGTCCGTCCGCTCCTCGCCATCGATAATAAAGGGGAAGCCCAGGATATCGACATCGAGGTTCGCGGCAACCTCGGGGCTAAAGTCGCAGCAGGTATCGACGACGATGCGGCAACGGTCCGAATGACCGGCGGATGCGGCCTTGTCCATCAAAGCGCTCCTTACGTAAAAAAGGCGGCCACCCGCATGGGATGGCCGCCAACCGTTAACTCATGCAAGTTAACGTATTTTACTCGTCAAGTGTTTCGATGCGGGGCTTGATGATGCCATATCCACCATTCTTACGGTGATACACCACATTGATGAGGCCAGTCGTCGCGTTCTCGAACACGTAGAAGTCGTGGCCGAGCAGATCGGTCTGCACCAGCGCCTGCTCCTCAGTCATCGGGGTGACATCGATGACCTTCTCGCGGACGAGCAGGTCGTCGTCCTCCTCGGGCAGCAGCAGGTCGGCCAGATCCTCGACGCGCTCGACCGGCGCGACCTCAGCGGCGCTGGCGCCACCCTGACGATTGTCCACGACCTTGGTCTTGAACTTACGCAGCTGGCGGGTGACCTTGTCAGCAGAAAGATCGATTGCGGCATACATGTCCGCACCGTGCTCGGCAACGCGAATCACGGAACCGCGGGCGCGAACGGTAACCTCGACAATCGCGGGGTTGGGGTTCGAGGGGTTCTTCTCGTAACGAAGCACAACGTCGGCCGTCATGGGCTCGATATCGAAAACCTTAAGCGCCTCGCCGATCTTCTCATCCACATGCGCACGCAGAGCATCGGTTACCGTCGTCTTGCGTCCAGAAACCTTGATATCCATACGTGGCTCCAATCTGCCTCGGGGACTAACTGTACTGGCTATGTACCCATTGCTGTGTATTTAATCACGCGGATTCTCAAAGACCCGAATAACGATTGCTTGATACCGAATACCGAAGAGTCGCACTTTTCTGTGGAAAAGTGCGCTATAGGCGCGCGACGAAGGTTACAGAAATTCCTCCAGAAAAGGCTTTTCACCTGCACTTTCTCTCTATAAAAAAGAACCGGACCTTTCAACTGGAAAGGTCCGGTAATGCGTGTCGAAACCGTGAAGGCGCCCCTAAACCACTGCAGCGGGATCGGCACCCCTAGCAATAACTACATAGTATTGAGCTTGTTGATATCGTCGTCGGTGATGGTGCCCTCTTGCCTGGAAGGCGCATCATTCGAAGACCCGCCTTCGGCATCGGCCGGCTTGTCCTCGCTGGACTTGGTAGAAGACGTCTTTGTATCGACGCCCGAGATTACCGTGTCGGAAAGGTCATAGGGCATTTGGCCATACCAAAAGGAATGAACGGCCTCAAGCGTGCCGTCAACCGTGATGTCATCGAGTGCCTCGCTGACGGCGCGACAGAGCTCATCATTGGACGCAAGGCCTGCGACCTCGAACGTCGAGGGGTTCTCGAGCGTGCCAGCATAGGAAATCTGGTTTATAAGTCGCGCGAGGTAACCTCCGGCAGTCGAGTCGCAAACCACATAATCGACCTCACCGGACTCGAGGGCCTTGAAGCACTCATTAACGTTGGAGAAGGTCTTTTGATCGGCAGTGATGCTCTGCTTGGCCAGCGCCTCCTGCGAAGCCGATGACGTCTGAACGCCCAAGGTAGAAGTTCTAAGTGTTTCGACCGAAACATCCAGCGCCTTGCCGTCGCCGGTCTTGCCAAATACGGCGGCAGCATCATACAGACAGGCACCAAGCGAGCTGATTCCATCATCAGAAGAGCGGACGTCCCCGATGTAAATATCGGCCTGTCCGTCACTGAGCGAGGAATCCACCGAAGAGGCGTCAACAAAAGTGACCTTGAGGCCCATACGGCACGCAAGGGCACGGGCGACATCGACCGCATAGCCCGTAAGATTGCCATCGGCGTCCTGCATGGCTTGCGGGGTGTCCGAGGTATCAAGAGCAACCGTAAGGGTACCGGGCGCAACAAGGGCATCGTCCGACACTGCAGGGGCGACGGTTTGGCGCTCGATCTGGTCGATCGTGGGCGTTGTAAGCGAAGACAATGGATTAAGCGCACATCCGCTCAAGCCTAGTACGGCAATGACCGCCGCGGTCCCAGCCCACAACCGAGCCGCATGCATCAAGCTGCCCCTTACCATGTCTACAACCCTGCCTTCTGTGTCGTATGCAAGCCACGGAACCGCGGCTATCGGGTTGTTCCCACCAGCTGACCTGGTATTTGACCCCACACTTGCGCACCGGGGCGTTTGCTCGGGAAGCCGTAGCCACCTTCACGACTGACCCGCTCGCCCGCGAGGCGGTATTGCCCCAAATAAAGTAGAACGGACGGTGCGGCTTACATCTAGGACGCGCCATGATCGCGCCGCGCGCACGCGGTCGCTTACGTGGATCCCTTTGACCGCGTCTGTCTTGGACTTGGATGGGCATTTCGTCCACCCGCAACCACAGCCTGGCAGGAACGTAGCGCATTATAGCTAAGTTAAAGCTAAAGCTTAAGGTTAGGGGCGCCATTCGCACCGCGAGCACAGATTTTGCAGGTCGGAGCGAACCATTCGTGCCCCCATGAAGCCCGGAGCTCCCCTACGGGGAGCTCCGGGGCACCCGTCTCAGGGTGTCGTGTGCAAAAAACGGCAAATATGAGTACTGTTACCAATTTAGTAGCAGCGTTTTCCGCTCCACGGGCCCTTTTTGAGTTCCGCACAGCCTGCTTGACGCCAAGATATTCCACATTCATTTATTATCTCTTCAATGAATCCAGATTTTCGGCCCAAGTTTCTTTGTTTTTGCTGCCACCAATCTAGTAACAGTACTCATATTTGCCGTTATTTGCACAGGACATATAAACAGACCCCCTATAAAGCCATAGTTTTACGCCGGCTTGAGCCCAAAGCACGCTCGGAGCGTATTCAGCAGAGCATCTTGCCTCTTTCGACGAGCCTCTACGCGATTCTGATATCGCTTACCCATGCGTTGGTAAATGCGCCATGCGAGCGCTTCCATCGCTTCCATGTCGCAGAGCATTTCGTTGTTGACCGTGGCGACCTCGATTCCCATAGTAATCAAGCCCGTATTGCGTTTTTCATCATGGATACGTCCCCTCCGGGAGGAATGGCCCAGCTCACCGTTGTATTCCAGGTCAAACCGGGCTGCTTCCTGATACGCATCGCAAACTGCATGCGGCATCCCCGAGATTGCCTGCGCGCGGTCATCGAACTCGATCTTGTAGTCGGTCTCAAAGGGACCGCAGGCAAATCCACCATAGGAAAACGGAAGCGAAAACAGAGCGAGCATGATGCACTCCATGGGCGAGCGCAGGTTTTCTGACAGGTAGGGACACAGGCGCAGCAGCTGTTTGGCCACATTCCCCTTGCATGCCGCAAGATAACCTGCCAGGCAATCGGGCGTCAGCACCGGCTCGACTTCAAAATAGCCCACGTCTGCCGGTTGGCCCTTGTCCTTTGCAAGCCTATTCGCAACAGGCGAGGTGTAGGGAGGCAGATACTTCCCGCAATCGCTCAGTGAAATCTTGGAACACAGTTCCTGGGCCAGGGCAAACGCCTGGATACAGCCGACCTCGCGGGCGACGGCTACGCAAAGGGCCTCGGGAGATAGGCTGTACACCCCCGGTTCCACCTCTAGAATCGAGCCGGCAGGCAACTCGGAACACACGGACCAGTCCACGCCAGGCATGCGGCGGCGCTGCGCCGCAGATCCCGCCAGCAAGCGCAGATCTTCTTGCACCTCGCCACTTTTGGCTCCAATTCGCACCAAATCGGAAAGATAGATATCCTCGGCCGAAGGCGATGACGTACACAGCACGCGGCGCTCCTCCTCGGGCTCAAGATCCTTCCAGCCGATGTAGCCCATCTGCCGGCGCTCGGCTCGAATCATACGCAACGCCGAGGCGCCCGCAAGGATCACGGAAGCCGCTAACTGCTCTTTTGTCGGCTTGTTGCACTGACCGATTGTTACCGCCATATGAATCACCCCTACCAAACGCGTGCGATAGCGAGGCCATCGACTGCCGCGGCGCCGGCGCGTTTGAGTTCCGCCGAAGCCGCAGCCATAGTCGCACCCGTGGTAATGACATCGTCGATGAGCAGTAAGCGGCGGCCGCGCACATCCTCGACCGTCTCGTACATGCCCCGGGCATGCTCCCGACGCTCATCGCGACCGAGCTCACGCTGGTCGCCATGGCCATATTTGACCAGGGCATCGAGCAGCGGCAAACCCGAAAGCTCGCAAAACGAGCGTGCGATGGCTTCCATGTGATCGAATCCACGCCGCCGAAACGCTGCCGCAGTCGCGGGCACAAACACCACCGCGTCGGCATTGGACAACAGGCCGCCAAAGCGACGAGGCGCCACGGTCTGAGCATGCAGGGCGGCATCAAACAAAAACTCGGCAAGGTACGAGGCCAAACGACGCTCGCCCATATCTTTATATGCTCTGATAATGCGTGGCAGAGGGTGTTTGTAGACTGCGCACGCCAGGCAGCGATCAAGAGATTGCGCCATCGCGGAAGAAGTGCCCTCGACCGAGCATTCGGTGCAGAGCAAGTCGCCAAACGGAGCGCCGCACCTCATGCAGCTATGGCGAGGATCGATAAGCGTGAGCTCTGCCAAGCAGTCTTGACAGATGAGCGCTCCGGCGCGCTCACATCCGGCGCATCGCGTGGGCGACAGTACCTCGAGCACCTCGTATGCCGCGCGCTCGGCAAACGGTAGCGATTCATCCGCAAACGGCAGGGGCACGAGACCCCACATATAACGCAACGCGTTCAAATAGCTCTTCATGACACAACCCTCCCTGCGCATGGACGAGGGAGGGTTGTCGATTCAGAGCCATGATACCCAAAAGCATTGGGGACTAGGCGGCTTACGTCCGCTTACGGGCGCTATTCGCCGGCGGACGGTTGCGGCGCGGACGAATTGGGAGTCGAGCCTTCGCCACCGTCCTGACGCGGCTTGCGGGAACGACGACGACGGCGGCGCTTCTGGCCCTGCTCGGCAGAACTCTCACCACCGCGACCCTCACGCGGGTCGCGCTCGTCGCGAGAGACACCGCGCGAAGCCTTGGCTGCGGCTCCTCCGCCGTCACCGGGACGACGGCGCGTGACCTTGACCTCGCCGCCCGAGACCTGGTCGGCCACAGAGGGAACCGAGGGCTTCTGTTGCGTGCCCGAGGAATGGCGGCGACGCGAGCGCGGCGCGCGCTCCTCATCGCCACGGGATCTACCGCCCTTGTCGGCAGGCGCGTCGGAGGCTGAGGCGCCCTTGGGAGCGACACCGGCCTCGCGAGCGGCTGCGGCGCGGAAGGCGTCCTCGCGCTCCTCGCTCGACAGATGACGGCGACGACGGCGCGTGGGGTTCATGCCACCGCCGCGGCTTTGCTGCTGGGGCTGCTGAACCTCGCGCTCGCGAGAGGCATTCTTACCCGGAGCTGCGACCTCGCCTGCATCGCCCGAGCCAGCGCGCTTGCGGCGGCGACGACCACCGGCTGCCTCCTCGCCCTCGGGTGCCTCGGCCTTGCCGCGGCCCTTTCCACGGCCACGGCCCTCGCTCTGGCCCTGAGCGGCGCGAGCATCGGATTCGGCATCGCGACGACGGCGCTTGGGCATCGACGTGCCGGCCAGACGATCGGCACTCGACAGGCCATCGCCCACATCGACGCCGTTCTCGCGATCGAGCTCCATGAGCGCCAGGCGCATCTCGGGCGACTCGATGCGCTCGAGCACGTCACGCGTCACGCAGTCGGGGCGGCAGTTGCAGCCCTGCTCGGCGGCCTTCTTTTTGCAGCCCTCCGAGCACGTCATATCGGCTAGGTTGACCTTAAAGACTTTGCCGTTCTCCAGGCGCAGCACCAGCTGCTCACGCGGCGTGTCATATTCCTGAATGCGCGCCTTGCCGAGCGGCGTATCGATGAGCGTCTTCTTTTTGGGCGCACGGCTCTTAAAGTCCTTGTACGCCTCGAACTCATAGCGCAGGCAGCACATCAGGCGACCGCACACGCCGCTGATCTTGGACGAGTTGAGCGGCAGGTCCTGCTCTTTTGCCATGCGAATCGAGACGGGCTCAAACTGTCCGCCAAAGCGCGTGCAGCAGAGCTCCTGTCCGCACTGAGCATAGCCGCCCACCAGGCGAGTCTCGTCGCGCACGCCAATCTGGCGCATGTCGACGCGAATGTGCAGCGTCGAGGACAGGTCCTTGACGAGCTGACGAAAATCGACGCGCTCCTCGGCCGCAAAGTAGAACACGGCCTTCTCGCCGCCAAACAGGTACTCGACGCCGACCGGCTTCATCTCGAGGTCGAGCTCTTTGACCAGACGGCGGAAATCAACCATCGCCTCGTCGCCCTGGATGGCTAGGTCGTCGGCAAGCTGCAGGTCGATGTCGCTCGCCACGCGCAGCACGGGCTTGAGCGGCTGGCCGATCTCATCTTGCGGCACCTCAAAGGGATCGGCCGTGACCAGGCCGATCTCGGTTCCGCGCTCGGTGGAGCAAATGGCATAATCGGCCTCGAGGATATCCAGATCCTGCGGGTCAAACCACAGGTCGCGCGAGGCGTAGGTAAACTTAACGGGTACGACTAACGGCATTTCAGTGCCTTCCTGATATCGAACAGCATGACCTCGATGGCCAGCTGGGGAGTAACGTTTCTGGCGATGTTGCGCTCGGCGGTCGCGACCGCCTCGAGCGCCCGGGTGGCACCCGCAACATTCGTCGCGGCGGCAAGCCGACCGATCGTGTCGCGCACGTCTTCGTTCACGACGTCGGCCGCCTCGTCCTGAAGTGTCAGCAGCACGTCGCGCATGAGCGTCCGTGCGCTCGCCAGCGCTTCCATGATACCCGAACGCTCGCGCGCGTTGAGTTCGCGCTTGTTACGGTCCTCAAGCTGCTTCAATGCTCCACGCGACAGGTAATCGGCGTTTTGCTCGAGCACCTTTTCCTGCGTGGACTTGACCTCGGCGAGCGGCGCCTTGACGGCGACGATGAGCGACTTGGCGCGACTGAGCACATCGGCCTCGTCGGCAGCGATGAGAGAATCGATGGCGCGGACCATCTGGCGGCGAGCATCCTGGCGCTCGGCACTCTTAAGGAACTCGATGCCGCGCGTGGGGCTCCCCGCCACGGCGACCGCCATGCGGCAACGCGCGAGGTCCTGACCCGTCGCGCGACTCACGGCACGCGCGGCCACGGCGGGCGACACCAGCCGAAACGGCACGCACTGGCAGCGGCTCACGATGGTGGGCAGCATCACGTCTGCCGAGGTGCCCAGCAAGATAAACATAACGCCCTCGGGCGGCTCCTCGAGTGTCTTGAGCAGTGCGTTGGCGGTGTTAGCGCGCAGCTGCTCGGCACGGTCGATGATGTAGACCTTGGCCTTAGCGCGGATGGGCGCCAGCGGCACGTCGTCGAGCAGCTCGCGGGTCTGGGCAATGAGGTAGCCCGTGGCGCTCTCAGGCGTGTAATAGTGCACGTCGGGGTGTGTGTGCCGCGCAACGCGCACGCAGCTGTCGCATGCGCCGCAGCCGTCCTGCTCGCACAGGAAGGCCTGGGCGAGCGCCCATGCGGCATCGAGCTTGCCGGCGCCGGGAGCGCCCAAAAACAGGTAGGCGTGCGATGCACGGCCGCTGGCGACGGCGTTGGTCAAAAAATCGCGCACGCGCTGTTGGGTGTCGAGCTTGGCCAGCAGGCTTGCCTGAGCGGGGGCCATGTTACTCGGCCTCCTTGGCAAGCGCGGCGACGACGGCGTCTTGCGGAATGTCGAGACCGTACGCGCGAACCTGCTCGACCGTCTTCCCGAAGACCTCCTCGATGGGCGCGGTGGCGTCGATAAGCTTTACGCGATTTGGCTCCTCGGCGGCAATTGCGCAAAAGCCCTGGTAGACACGCTCCTGGAATGCCATGCCTTTTGCCTCCATGCGATCCGCCGCGCCACGGGCGGCCATGCGCAACGCCGCCTGCTCGGGCGTGATGTGGTAGACGAGCGTGAGCGCCGGGTGCGTCCCCGCGACGGCCAGGCTGTTGGCATCGCGCACCATCTGGCGATCGAGGCCGTCGGCAAATGCCTGGTAGCAGGTTGTGGAATCGTAGAAGCGGTCGCACAGGACCACCTTGCCGGCCGCGAGGGCGGGCGCGATGACCTCGTGCACCAACTGGGCGCGCGCCGCCTCATAGAGCAGCAACTCGCAGGTGTCGCCCATCGCCGTATTGGCGGGGTCGAGCAGCAGAGCACGGATCTTTTCGCTGATGGCGGTGCCGCCCGGTTCGCGCAGGCTCACAACCTGGTGGCCAGCGAGCTCGAGCGCGCGGGCAAGCAGGCGCGCCTGCGTGGACTTGCCGGCACCGTCGACGCCCTCGAGCGTGATAAAGCTATGTTGAGCGGGCTCAAAAGCCATGGGCGCAGCCCCTTCCTACAAGGCGCGTAAATGCAGATATATCAACCAAGCCATGATACCCCAGTGCTCGGCGCGTCCCAAATCCCACCTAGCCATTGGGGACGCTCTTGAATGACCAGGCGACAGTTAGGGACGTTCCTAAAGTGCCGTCCGAAAAGGAACGTCCCTAACCACCGGCTTTTTTGGGCGGTGGGTATAATCGTCGTATTGATTTGAAATGTGACGAAAGGAGCGGCAATGTCTCGGTATTGCGCCTCGTGCGGCAAGCTTCTTGCAGACGATGCCAAGTTCTGCACCTCATGCGGTGCACCCGTTGAGCAAACAACTGCAAGCAATGGCCAACCCGCGTTTGAACAGACCGGCTCCCTCGATACGCCACAAACCAAACCGGACGACCCCCTCGCCTATCGCCCCGACCCCGCTGCCGACCCCGCAGCGGTCGAGACGACGCAGCGCATACCCGTCGCGGGCACCCCAGCCCAACAGCAACCGGCGTCTGCGTACGCGTCTGATTCACCGCAGGCCCCCGCCGCAAAAAAGAGCGCCACCAGGGCGCTTATCGCCGTTATCGTTGTGCTGGTGGCAATCATCATCGCCCTGGTCATTTTCTTTGTGATCAAGCCTTTCGACAACGCCGCTACGCAAACGACAGCCGAGGTTACCAAGCTGCACCATGATGTCGACGCCGACGACCTTAAGCCTCTCGACGACCCCAATAGCCTCTACGATGACGACGACGATGATGACGGCGAAGCAACTCTCTCCGAGCAAAACCTCTACCGTCGCCTGAGCGAATACTACGACCTGCTCGAAGATCTCGATAACCAGGTCCGTGCCTGCGCAGAGACGTTTAATGGCAGCTATCTGGAAGAGGACCGTACCACCCGTCAAAATCTCGCCGACGTCGCCGAGCGCACGGAGGACACCATCGAGCAGTATTACGATATTGTCGAGGACCTGGACGTCCCCATGAGCTCCAAGAACTACAGCTCTTGGAAAGACATCGTTGCCCTGTATGACGACCTGGACAACCGCATCGATGCGATCTGCGATGCCTGGGAGATCAGCCTAAAGTACGCAAAGCCCGCGGACCATAAGGACGAAATCGTGGCGCCGCTGGCAGGCGACAACGAGCCGGGAACCAACAGCAACAAGTACCGTCAGGACTTTGAGGACCGCTATCCCGGCGCCAAGCCCGTCGAGGTGAACTAGCGCTTTGTCGTTCCCTAACTGCCGGACAAAAAACGAGCGAGGATCGTAGGGTCCTCGCTCGTTTTTTGGTCATTATTTCGACTGTGCCGTTACTTGTCGGCATCGGCCTTCTTGGCGGGCGACTTCTTAGCCGTCGTCTTTTTCGCGGGCGCCTTCTTGGCGGCAGTGGTTTTCTTGGCCGTCGTCTTCTTGGCGGCCGTCGTCTTCTTTGCCGCGCCCGCCTTGGTCGCATTCTTGCGGCCGCGTGCCGGCTTCTTCTCCTTGGTCGGGCAGTCCATGTTCACGCAGATGCGCCACGGGCCGCGCGCCGTGTTGACCACCACGATGGGGGCGCCGCACTCGGGACAGGTTTCGCCCGTCGCCTCGAGTTTGCCACGTGCCGGAAGCGGATAGCTCACGCCGCAGTCATCGTAGTTGGTGCAGCGGATAAAGCGCTTGCCGCTCTTCTCGCTCTTGTGTGCGATCAGGTCGCCATGGCGTCCGGCCTCGGCACACACCTTGCACTCACCCACCTTAAGGTCGGGTTCGTAGTTAGTGGGGCACGTGGGGTTCACGCAGATCTCAAAGGCCTTCTGACGGAACGGCTGGCACTTAATGCGCGGCGCGCCGCACTCGGGGCACACGGCTGCCTCGCCCTCGAGCGGGCTCACCTTAACGCCGCTCGGCACCGGATAGGTCACATCGCAGTCGGGCCAACCCATGCAGCCGATAAAGCTGCCACGGGTCTTGGCGCTCGTCTTCATGACCAGGTCCTTGCCGCACTTGGGACAGGCGCCCACGCGTGCATCGGCCGTGACGGCGTCGCTGATAGCGTCGCCCAGCTCCTGCGTATGTTTGAGCAGCTCGTCGAGCACGCCGGCCAACAGCGCGCGCGAGTGCGTCACGACATGCTCTTCGGTGTCCTCGCCGCGCTCCACGCGGGTCATGTCGCCATCGAGCTCGCTGGTCATATCGGGGCTCGTGATGCGCGGGGCAAACTGCGACAGCGCATCGATGATGGCGATGCCCAGCTGACTCGGCTCAACGGGATCGTTTTTGAGATAGCGCACGGCATACAGGCGCTCGATGATGCTCGCGCGCGTGGACTTGGTGCCCAGGCCACGCTTTTCCATCTCTTGCACGAGCTTGCCCTGGCTGTAGCGCGCGGGCGGCTCGGTCTGCTTGGCCTCGAGCTTGATGTCGAACACGTCAACCGTATCGCCCTGCTCAAGCGGCGGCATCTGTTCGTCACGCTTAAGGCCATACGGATAGGCTTCGCGGAAGCCCGGAGTCACGAGCACGTCACCCGAAGCCACGAACGGCTCGCCGTTGACGTCGAGCTCGAGCTTGGTGTTCTCGATGGTCGCAGGGCCCATAAGCGTCGCCAGGAAACGGCGGGCAATAAGGTCGTAAAGCTTGCGCTGGCCGCCATCGAGCGTGGACGGATCGCCCTCGCCCGTGGGGTAGATGGGTGGGTGGTCGGTGGTCTCGACCTTGCCACGCGTGGGCTTCATAGGACCGGCGAGCACCTTTTTGCACACGGGTGCCAGCGCCGGGTTAATCTTTGCCAGGTCGCTTACCACGGCGCCCAGATCGAGCGTCGCGGGGTATACGGTGTTGTCGACACGCGGATAGCTGATGAGGCCCGCCATGTAGAGAGACTCGGCGATACGCATGGTACGTGCAGGCGAGATACCCTCGGCTGCGGCGGCAGCCTGCAGCGAGGTGGTCGCAAACGGCGTAGGCGGTTGCTGTTTGCGCGAGCGCTTGGTCACCGCGGCGACGGTTGCCGTCTTGACACCGTCGACGTTGCCATACGCCGTCTCGGCAGCATCCTTGTCGGTAAAACGCGTCGTCTTGTGCGCAATCTTAAAGCGGTCGTCCTCGGCAGCGCCCTGCGCGGCACCCATGCCGCGAATCTGCCAATAATCCTCGGGCACAAACGCCATGCGCTCGCGCTCGCGCTCGACCACCAAGGCGAGCGTCGGGGTCTGTACGCGGCCGGCGGAGCGCACGTTGCCAAAGCCGCCAAACTTGGCGAGCGTCAGGTAGCGCGTGAGCACCGCGCCCCAAATGAGGTCGATGTGCTGGCGGCTCTCGCCGGCGTCGGCCAGGTTCTGGTCGAGCGAGACAAGGTTATCGAAGGCCTGCGTGATCTCAGCCTTGGTAAACGAAGAATACTGAGCGCGGGCGACCGGCAGGTCGGGCGCCACCTCGCGCACCTTATTGAGGGCGTCCGAACCGATCAGCTCGCCCTCACGGTCGAAGTCCGTGGCGATGATGACGCTGTCAGACTTCTTGGCGAGGTTCTTGAGCGAGCGGATGAGCTCCTTCTCGGCCGGCAGCTTAATGACGGGCGCCCAGGTGAGATATGGCAGGCTCTCGAGCTTCCAGCCCTTGATGGAGATACCGTCGGCAAGAAACGGCTTGCGTTTGGTGTCGTAGGGCGGACGAGCCAGTCCATCGGGTATGTCGGCCGGCAGCATCTCGCCGTCCTCGGTGACCGAATACCAGCCCAACTTTTTATCGAACAGTACACTGTCGCAAAAATCGGGTGCAAGGATGTGACCGGCAAGGCCGATCGTCACGCACTCCTCGCCCTTCCACTCAAAACGGTAGATGGCGGTGTTGTATACCTTGTCCTTTTTGGGCTTGCCCGTGGACAGGCGCTCGGCGATCTGACGCGCGGCGTCGTTTTTCTCGGCGATGATGAGCTTCAAAAGAGGCTCCTATCTCGTATCTCTGCGGCTGCGCCCGCACTTGCAGCGGCCGACTTACGCCCTTGCTTGCTCAATCTGCCCGATGAGCCAATCGCACCAGGCATCCATGCCCTCGCCCTTGCGTGCACTCACGGCAAACCGCGGCGCCTGCGGATTGAGGTCATCGAGTGTCTTAGTATACCTATCCATGTCAAAATCGAAAGCCGGGGCCACATCGACCTTGTTGAGCAGCTGCGCGCCGGCGTGCTGGAAAATACCCGGGTACTTGATAGGTTTGTCGTCGCCCTCGGGCACCGAAAGGATCATGATGGATAGGTTCTCGCCCAGGTCAAAGTCGACCGGGCAGACCAAGTTGCCCACGTTTTCGATAAAGATGACATCGATGTTTTCGAGCCCGACGGCCTGATCGAACGCGTCAACGGCCTCCATGATCATGTTGCCCTCGAGGTGGCACAGGCCGCCCGTATTGATCTGAATGGCGGGCATGCCAGCTTCCTTCATGGTGATGGCGTCGACGTCCGAGGCGATATCGCCCTCGATGACGGCGCAACGTAAGTCCGCCTTGTCACGCAGGCGCTCATTGGTACCCAAGATCGTGGTGGTCTTACCCGAGCCCGGGCTCGACAGCACGTTGATCACAAAGGTATTCGTCTCTTTAAATCGCTGACGCAGCTGATCTGCCAGGCGTTCGTTGCGCGACAAAATCGGCGATGCGATATCAATCGTTTTCTCGGCCATACTCGGCACTCCTTACTTCTGCCATTTGGGGACGGGGTAGAAATGGTAGATTTCGTCGTTGACATATACCGTTTTACCTGCTTGCACACATCAAAATGAAATGTCAAGCTGCCCGGCACATCTATTTCTACCATTTATACCCCGTCCCCAAATGGCAGCCTGGTTAATTGTCGGGAGTTTCGACCTCGATGCTGGCGATGTCGAGCTCGCGGCCGTGCAGCAAGCGCACGTTGGCGCCTCCACAGTGGGGGCAGCGACAGTGAAAACGATCATGCTCGAAAACCTCGCCGCAGTCCAGACACTCGCTTTGCGGATGAATCTCTTCTACAGCGAGCTCGCAGCCTTGCGTGAGCGGATCCTCGTCGCGAAACGTCTCCCACGCAAAGTCGAGCGCCTCGCGCACAACTTCGGTCATATCCCCGATACGCAGCGTTACCAAAACGGCGCGCGAGGCCCCTGCCCCACGCGCCGCGCGAATCACTGTATCGAGTATGCCGTTGACAATGCCAACCTCATGCATACCGATTTACTCCTCGTCGTCCTCGTCATCCGAGAACAGGTCCAGACGGCTCACGAACAGGCCCTTCTTGCCCTCGCGCGCGGTAATGACCACGCGGGCGATGGCAAGCGAGATCTCGTAGAGCGAGAGCAGGGCGCCGTACATAAGGCCCAGCGTGACGGGCGAACCGTCGGGCGTAATCACAGCCGAACCCACGAGCAGGCCCACGTACACGTAGCGCCAGGCGCTGCGGAAGGCCGCATAGGACACAATGTGAAAGACAGACAGGTAGAAGATGATGAGCGGAAGCTCAAACGCCACACCAAAGCCGATCATAAAGAGCAGCTCCATGTTGACATAGTTCTCCAGATCGGGCCACGCCGTGGCGACGGCCGAGGTCTCGCCGATGAGCCACTCAAAGCCTGCCGGGATAATGATGAAGTAGCAGAAGATGGCGCCCAGGAAGAACAACACCGTCGAGGCGAGCACCGTGGGCACGACCCACTTGCGCTCGTTGGGGCGAAGCGCCGGCAGGAAAAATGCCAGAATCTGCCAGATGATCATGGGCGTGCACATGACCATGGCCATCTTGATGGCCAGCGAGAAGCGCAAGCCAAAGCCGCCGAGCGTGGTGGTGATGTAGAACTTACCATCCGGCACAAAGGAGCGGATGGGATCTTTCAGGATGTCGAGCACAACAGGCGTGGCGAAATACAGCACGATAGCTGCGGCAAACACCGAGACGACCACGATGGTCAGGCGGCGACGAAGCTCTCCCAGGTGATCGAAGAGCGGCATACGCGCAGGTCCGATAGGCATTACTCATCGCCTCCCTTCGGGGCGTCGGCGGCAGCGGCGTCGTCCTCGGCCTCGAGTTCGCGAGCGAGCTGGTCGACGACGGCCTTGCGCTTGCGGGGACGACGGGCGTAGAGATCAGCCGTCGTGGGTTCTGCCGGCTCGGGCTCGGGCTCCGGCTCTGCAGCAGGCTCGGACTCGGCGGCGGCATCGGCAGCTGCAACGGGTCCAGCCGCAGTGACAGCACCCTCGGCATTGGTGTCCTCGGCAGCGCCTTCGCCCTCGGTGGCACCCTCGCTCGCAGCCTTCTCGGCGGCAAGGCGGGCACGGCGCTCGGCAAAGGTCTCCTTCTTTGCGGGCGCAGCCGTCTTGACGGCATCATCGTCCGCATCGGAATCGTCATCGACGGCAGCCTTCTTGGGCTTGACCGGAGCCGAGGCGGCCTCGCTTACCGGGTCGATAATCTCGGACTGAACAACCGCCGTCATCTTTTCCTGCGTCTCGCGGAACTGACGGATGGCACGGCCGATCGTGCGGCCCATCTGCGGGAGCTTATCCGGGCCAAACAGCAAAAAGCCGAAGACCACGATGATCGCGAGCTCACCCTCTCCAATACCAAACACACATACCTCCAAGGCTCGATGTGAGTCGAGCCCGCACCGCGCCATTCGGCCGGAACTCGTCTATTCATTCGATCAAGTATAGCGCCCGGACGCCAAAACGTCCGAGCGCATCACAAACATATGCCAAACGGCACACCCCTTGCGGGACAGGGCTTATGCCGCCGTAATCGAAATCTCCTGGTCGACGCCCAGCAGCTGAACCACGCGCATCACCGGGGGCTGCACGTTGACGCAGCTAAAACGCTTACCATGATCAGCTGCGTGGTGTGCGGCGCCCACAAGCACGCCAATGCCCGTCGAGTCGATATAGCTCACCTGGGCAAAGTTGAGCTCGACGGCCTCGGTGGGCTGCTCGAGCGCCAAGTCGATAGCGTTACGCAGGCTATCGGCGTTAGAGATATCGATTTCACCGGTCACCTTGATGGTGTAGCGCTCCGGCGTGGGATTGGTAGAAATGCCCAAATCCATGTATGCGCTCCTTTGTGTATCGAAAGTGCGGATAGTACGGGATGTCACGCGTTAGGCGCGCTCGGCACGCGCCAGCTCGGCAGCGACAAGCTTAACGGCCAGCACCAGCACGTCGAGCGCGGCCTCCAGGTCCTCAACCGTGGGATAGCTCGGGGCGATGCGGATGTTGGTGTCACGCGGATCCTTGCCATAAGGCCAAGTAGCTCCGGCCGGCGTAAGCTTAACGCCCAGGTCGGCGCAGAGCGCGGCGACCTTCTGGGCGGAGCCCTCGGGGCCATCAAAGCTCACAAAGTAGCCGCCGCGGGGATGCGTCCAAGTAGCGCAGCCCGTGTTACCCAGACCCTCGGTAAGTTTGCGCTCAACGGCCTCAAAGCGCGGGCGCAGGAACTCGGCATGCTTTTTCATGTGTTCCTTGACCGCCTCGATGGTGGGAAGGAAGCGCACATGACGCAGCTGGTTGAGCTTATCGGCGCTGATCAGGCCGGCCTTCAAGCGCTTGGAGAACTCGACGATGACCGCGGGGCTCGCACCGATAAAGCCGATGCCGGCGCCCGGGAAGGTGATCTTGGACGTCGAGGCAAAGGCCACCACGCGGTCCTCGGTGCCCGCCGCGCGAGCGAGGTCGAAGATGTTGGCGAGCTCGTCGGTCTCGTCGTACAGGTCGTGCACGCAGTAGGCGTTGTCCCAGAAGATGCGGAAATCGGGCGCGGCCGTGGGCATCTCGACCAGGCGGCGCACGGTGTCCTCGCTAAAGGTGATGCCCGTGGGGTTGGAGTACTTGGGCACGCACCAGATGCCCTTGATGGAGTCGTCGGCGGCGACCAGGCGCTCGACCTCGTCCATGTCGGGACCGTTTTTGGTCATCGCGACGGGGACGTTCTCGATACCCAGATCGGCGGTGATGCCAAAATGACGGTCGTAGCCGGGGACGGGGCACAGGAACTTGACCTTCTTGCCGTCGTGCGCCGCCTCGTAAGCATCCCAAGGCTCGCTGCCGCACGAGCCGCAACGCCAGAACATGCCGGCGATGTCATGCTCGATCAGGAGGCTCGACGAACCCAGTACGAGCGTCTGCTCGGCAGGGCAACCCAAAAACTCCCCTGCCAGCTTGCGTGCCGAGGGAATGCCCTCAAAACAGCCGTAATTGGAGCAGTCGACGTTGCCGTCGTGCAGATCGGCGTCGGCATTGAGGATATCGAGCATGGGGCGCGAGATGTCCACCTGGGAGGGCGACGGCTTGCCGCGAGCCATGTCGAGCGCCAGACCCTTGGCCTTGACCTCGGCGACCTCGGCCTTGAGCGCCTCGATGGCGGCATCGAGTTCGGTGGTTTCCATCTTCTGGTAGATCGTCTGCATAGGTGCGACCTTTCGCGAAGCGGTACGTTGCAGTTCGTCTAAGTATAGACCGCCACTGCCGCAACGTTATGAAGCCGTGATAGATTAAGTCCATCGCAATGAATTACGACATCGCCGCGCATGCTGGCGTGGGGCGCTCAAGGAGGCACTATGGAATACGGTTCTTTTAGGGCCGAGGAGTTCGGCGACCTGCAACGCCTGGTCGATGGTTTGTTTTACGACCGCCACGCCATCGACCGCCTGGATCTAATCGTGCAGGCAGAAATCTTGGACCTGGCGCCCGACCTCATGGAAATCGTCAACCTGCTACCGCCCGGCCATTACGACCGCCAGTCACTTTGCGACCAACTCAACTCGGCCCTAGCCGCCCACGGCTGGGGCGCCATCTACGGCACCGTGGAATAGCCCTGGTCATTGGGGCCCGTGGCCAAATAAATGAAACGCCGTTTGTGACAGTGCTCACAAACGGCGCTTTTTGCATACAAGGGTATCCGGGGGCATGTCCGGCCCCGTTTTTTGCGCTTTTACTCGCCCTTGGGCGCGGGGTGCTTGCAGATCACACTCATGTAGATCATGCCGAGCACGGCCGCGGTGACAGAACCGGCAAGGATGGCGGCCTTGGCAGCCAGGACCTCAAACTGGGCCGTCGGGAAGGCAAGGCCGCTGATGAGAATCGACATGGTAAAGCCGATGCCGCCCAGAATGCCCACGCCGGCGATCATGTGCCAGTTGACGTTGCGCGGCAACTGGCAGGCCTTGAGCTTAACCAGGGCGAACGTCATGCCAAAGATGCCAATCGGCTTGCCCAGCAGCATGCCAAAGTACACGCCGAGCGTCACCGGGTCGGTGAGCAGTGTGCTCATATCCACGCCCACCAGGCGAACCTGCGCGTTGACAAACGCAAAGATCGGCAGGATCACAAAGTTGACCGGCGTGGAGATCAGGCGCTCCATACGGATGAGCGGCGGGGTGACGCGGTGCATGACGCGCTCGACCTTGGTGGTCGAGACGGTAAAGTCGTGCTGGCCCAGAATGTGTGCCTCGTCGTCGTAGCGGTCGTCGAGCAACGGCAGGCACTCGCCCAGCCAATCGGTAAGGCTATCGAGCTTAACGCCGCACTTGGCCGGAATAGTAAAGGCCAGGATGACGCCGGCGAGCGTGGCATGCACGCCGCTCTCGAACATGCAGAACCACAGCAGCAGGCCCAGCACCGAGTACGGGGCGAGGCGGTAGTGCTGCGTCTTGTTGAGCCACACGAGCGCGCACGTCACGACCGCGGCGGCACCCAGCCAAAACGGGTTGGGGCTCTGACCGTAAAAGATGGCAATGGCGGCGATAGAGATCAGGTCGTCGGCGATGGCGAGCGTCGAGAAGAACACGCGCACGCCGTTGGGCACGCGATTGCCCAAAAGCGACAGCACGCCCAGCGCAAAGGCAATATCGGTTGCCATGGGGATAGCCCAACCGTTGTGCGCGCCGGCATGGTTAAAGATGAGGTAGATGCAGGCGGGAACGACGACGCCGCCCACGGCCGCCAGCATGGGAAGCATGGCCTGACGCGGGTTCTTGAGCTCGCCGACCGTCATCTCATACTTGAGCTCAATGCCCACCAGCAAAAAGAAGATCGCCATGAGAAAGTCGTTGACGAAAAGCTCGACGGTGAGACCGGCCGTAAAATGCCCCAGGCCCACATACAGCGGGGTCTCCAGAAAGTGATGGATGGCCTCGTAGGCATCGGTATTGGCGCAGATGACGGCGGCGATGGCGGCGATCACCATGACGGCGGCGGAAATCGTGCCGTTCTCGGCGATGCGCTCCCAGATATCGTGACGTTCAAAGCGCTTGCGCTCACGAACGTTGAACAGCTGCTCAGTTGCTGCCATGGGCGGCTCCTTTCACGGGAAAGCTCCCGTCTTAAAAAAGCACGGCCCGCCCAAGTGGCGGCGCCGCGCTCTAACGTATTACGCTTGCGTCTAGCCTACCCTGCGCGACAAGCACGCAGGCGTGGCCGAAAAGCGGAACCACAGGTTGAACATTATTTGCTCAACGGCACGGGCACGCCTGTCCAAGAGACGGCGCGACGCCGCGCACAAAAAACGACCGGAGCGCGGGGCGTCCGCGATCCGGTCGTGGCGTTTGGTCAACTAAACCTAGCAGGCGGCCATGATGGGGGCAGCGACCTGCTTCTTACGGGAGAGGACGCCCGGCATCCAGACGCCGTCGTGCTCGTCGGCAATGCCCAGGCCCTTCCGAGCGGCCTCGGTCTCGCCCTCGAGCAGCACCTGCGAGCCCTCCTCCATAATGTCGGTGATGCACAGGACAATGCCGTCAGCACCCTTCTCGGCGGCGTAGGCGCGCATGGCCTCGCGGATCTCGTCGATCATGCCGAGTGCGCGGGTCTTGTCGACGGTCTCGTACTGGCCGATGAGCAGCTTCTTGCCGGCGGGCTCGAACATCTTGATGTCGTTGCCGACCATCTCGGCTGCGGTGAAGGAGCCGGACGGACGGGTGAGGAAGACCTCCATGCCAAACTTGACCGGATCGACGCCCACCTGCTCGCCGAGCTTGGCGGCGACGGCGCGGTCGACATCGGTGGTGGTGGGGCTCTTGAGCATGAGCGTGTCGGTCATCATGGCCGAGAGCAGCAGCTTGGCCTGAACGTCGGAAAGCTCAACGCCGAGCACGCCGGCGAGCTTGGTGACGATGGTGCAGCTGGAGCCCCAGGGCAGGCAGATGTAGTGCAGCGGGCCGGCAGTCTCGAAGTCGCCGATGCGGTGATGGTCGACGACGCCAAAGACCGTGGCGTCCTTAAGACCGGCGACGGACTGGGCAGACTCGTTGTGGTCGGTGAGGACGACGAGCTGACCGGCCTCGACGGAATCAATCACGCGGGGCTCGGCAATGCCGGCGTCGGCGAGCAGCTTGGCGGACTCTGCCGGAAGCTGACCAAGGGCGCAGGCCTCGTAGGTGTTGCCGGCATACTCAACCTGGTTGAGCAGTTGGGACAGGACGACGGCGCTCATGATGGCGTCGTTATCGGGGTTCTGGTGACCAAAGACAAGAACGTTTGCCATGGATATCCTCCACTTGATATGTGTACTTGGACGTAGCTATGGTAGCACGCTGGCGCCGAGCCTTCTGAGACGGAAGGGCCGCGGCATATTTTGTGGCAAGCATGGGGACCAAGTCCGCCCCCCCTTGCACCAGCTATTTGCCGGCGGCGCGCAGGGCTACGTAGGCGGCACCGATGATGCCGGCGTCGTTTCCGAGCGAAGCGACCTTAATGGGCGTCTCGCGCGAGGCGGAAAGCGCGTAGCGCTGGAAGTGCTCGCGGACCTTGTCGAGGTAGACATCGGCCGAGGCAGACGCGCCGCCACCGATCAGGAACATCTCGGGATCGACCACGTTGGCAATAAGCGCCAGTGCACGACCGAGATAGTCGGCCATGGTGTCGGCCGCGGCCAGCGCGAGCTTGTCGCCCTCGCGGCAGGCCTGGAACACGTCCTTGGAATCGGAGGGGCCGGTGAGCTCGATGGGCTCGACGCCCGCCTTCTTGCACTCGGCAAGGTAGTTGCTCACCACGCCGGTGGCGCTGGAATACTGCTCCAGGTGGCCATGGCCGCCGCAGCCGCAGGTGCGCTCCTCAGCCGGGTTCAGGCACATGTGGCCAATCTCGCCGCCGGCACCCACAACGCCCGATACCACGTCGCCGTTAACGATAACGCCGCCGCCTACGCCGGTGCCGATGGTGACCATCACCACGTTCTGCACGCCCTTGGCAGAGCCGAGCCAGGCCTCGCCCATGGCAGCGGCGTTAGCATCGTTCTCGTACTTAACGACCGCGTCGGGACAGTGCTTCTGAATGGCGATCCTCAGCTTGGGCAGGTTAATGGCAATGTTGGCCTTGACCTTGGCATCGCCCGATGCCGGGATGGGGCACGGAACGGCCAGGCCAATACCTGCCACAAAGGCGCGCGGAATCTGCGCCTTGGCGACCACCTGGTCGATAGCCTCGGTCACCGCGGCAAAGCCCGCGGCGTCAACGATGGGAGGCGTGGGCACGCTGGCCTTGGCAAGCAGGTTGCCGTCTTCGTCGAACAGACCCTCCTTAACCGAAGTGCCGCCGACGTCGATGCCGATGTAGTACTGCTTAGGTTCCATGGGAGCCCACCTTTCTCGTTTAAACATTGCCTGTATGGTACCGCTCCCAAGGCAAAAACCTACCAAAAAGGGACAGGTTTGTTTTGGCAGGTTTTATCTGGGGAAACGCAGAGTACGAGATTCGGTTCGCTGGCCGCTATATCGGTTCGGTCCCGTCCTCGGACCGATCATTCCTCAACACGACACTACTCAGATGTTTATCATTTAAAACGCTCTGATTTTACAAGCGGGGCGACTTTTGATTTTATCTTTCTCGAACTTTTCAATAACTCAAAATAGAGATACTTAGGCGTTGACTATACTTTTTTTATTCTCAATCAAGTTGGAAAGGAGGTTCTATGATTCCCAAATACGAGGCGATAGCTGCAGATATTCGTCGGAGTATTGAGGATGGTGCTCTTAAACCGGGCGACAAGCTTCCCACCGTCGTTGAGTTCTGCGAGCTCTATAGCGTTTCCAAAATCACCGTCAAACGAGCTATTGAACAAATCACCGAGGAAGGTCTTATTACCAGCCGACGCGGATCGGGTACCTACGTTAAGGACACGGCGGGGCTTCCCGGTCAGGCGTTTTTCCAGGGCAAAAACGACCGTGCCCAGGGTTTTTCATATGAGCACCGCGGGGAGAAGGTGACCTCGGTGGTCTACGATTTCTCGATTGTTAATCCACCAGCGGACATCGCAGCCCAGTTGGGAATTGCCGAGGATGACTTTGCCTATCACGTCGTGCGCGTGCGTCAGGCCGATGAGAAGCCCATCGTTATCGAGTACACATACATGCCCCTCGAGCTGATTCCGGGCCTGAAAAAGAAGGACCTGTACGGATCGCTCTACCATTTCATCCGCGAGCAATGCGGGCTGAAAATTTCGAGCTTCCACCGTACCATTCGCGCCGTGGCAGCAACCGAGGAAGAAGCCGAGCGTCTGGACACCAAGCCTGGCTCTCCCCTGCTCGAGCTCACCCAGATTGGCTTTTTGGACAGCGGCGCCGCCTTTGAGTATTCGATCTCGCGTAACGTTGGCGACCGCTTTGAGTTGCACAACGTAACGTTGGCATAGGTTTTTGTAGTCATGTGGGCGCTCATTTTGAACAGTTTTACGCAGCGCCCGCGCAACACAATGGGGTATGAACATGTCCGATTTGATTAAACTGACGCCGATCTTCCACGAGAAGATCTGGGGCGGCCGCCAGCTCGAAACCGTATTTGGCTACGACATTCCCGAGGGTCCCATCGGTGAGTGCTGGGCCATCTCGGCCCATCCCAACGGCGACTGTCAGATTGCGGAGGGCCCGTATGCAGGCCACACGCTGTCGTGGCTGTGGGCCGAGCACCGCGAGCTCTTTGGCAACTGCGAGGGCAAGGAGTTCCCGCTGCTCATTAAGATTCTGGACGCCAAGGACGACCTTTCGATCCAGATTCATCCCAACGACGAGTACGCCGCCGAGCACGAGAACGGCAGCCTGGGCAAAACCGAGTGCTGGTACGTGCTGGATTGCGAGCCCGCCGCCACGATTATCGTCGGCCAGCGTGCTAAAGACCGCACCGAGGCCGCACAGATGATCGAGGAAGGTCGCTGGGACGACATGCTCAACGTGCTACCGATCCACAAGGGCGACTTTTTCCAGATTGATTCCGGCACTGTGCATGCCATCAAGACCGGCACGCTCATTTTGGAGACGCAGCAGTCGAGCGACGTGACGTATCGCCTGTATGACTACGACCGCCCTGGCACCGACGGCAAGCTGCGTCCCCTGCACATTGAGCAGAGCCTCGACTGCATCGACTTTGATGCTCAGGCTCCGACCGACGGCACGGTGACCGCGCCCGAGGTGGACGGCGTGACCGAGCTCGAGTCTAACTCCTGCTACACCGTCGATCGCGTACGTGTTGACGGCAACAAGACCCTCGACCAGCGCTGGCCCTTCATGTGCCTGTCGGTCATCGACGGCGAAGGCACCGTCTGCGGCGACCCCGTCCACAAGGGAAGCCACCTGCTGGCCCCGAGCACCGTCAGCTCCATCGACCTCGAAGGCAAGATGGAACTGATTATCAGCCACCTCTAGGTCACCGGTCCCAGCGAGCCTCTGGCTAGTAACGACAATCAAAAAGCAACAAGGGGCTCCCCCGTTCATCAACGGAGGAGCCCCTACTCGTATCTATATATCAGCCCACCCGGCTCCCCAAATCAAAAAGCGAACGAGCAGAGCGACGTTCGTCCAGCAACGTTACCCAAGGACCTGGGCGGGCGTATAGAGCAACATCGATCGCGAGTTCCGCACGCAAAGGAGAGCACTTAATGTGCTCTCCGTCTTGCGCAGGACTGTCCGAGCAGGCGATGTTGCCCTATACGCCCCCCCAGGTCCGCCGAGACTACGATAGTTTGACGATCGGAGCGAAGCCCTTCATAAGCTTTTTGGTCTGGCCGGTCTTTTCGAATTGAACCTCGATCATGTCTCCAACGACCGAAATCACAGTACCCATGCCAAAGGTCTTGTGGCTCACGGTGTCGCCTGCGGAAAAGTCCTGCGATGCGCTGGCGCGATCGACCTTGCGCTCCACCGTCGGCGACACCTTGGACGTGGCCTTCTTGGCTCGCGGCGCACCCGAGCCAAAGGTCGAGGCCACACGACCGGCGTCGGGCGACACCCCACGATGGCGCTCGGTCCCGTAGGTGCTTCCACCAAAGAAGTCGTCGAAGCTCGATCCGCCGCGCGAACCGGAGCCGCCGGTCGAACGCGTATACGAGCCAAACACCTTGCCGCCATACATATCAGAGCCCATGCCCGAGCCAAAGGTGCCGTGGCGATCGCCACGTTTCTCCCAGCCCGTGCCCTCAAAACCGGCAGAACCGATGCCGCTAAACTCGATGTCCTCAAACGGAATCTCGTTGAGGAAGCGCGAGCGCGGGTTGGCAGAGGTCGAGCCGTAGGTACGACGCGTCGCCGCATACGTCAAGAACAGGCGCTTGCGGGCGCGCGTGATGGCGACGTAGGCCAAGCGACGCTCCTCCTCGAGCTTGCCCGGGTCATCGCTGCCGCCAAAGTCGTGCACGTGCGGGAAGATGCCCTCCTCCATGCCGGCCACGAACACCGCGGGGAACTCCAGGCCCTTGGCGGAGTGAATGGTCATCATGGTGATGGCATGCGTCTCGCCGGCCAGGGAATCCAAGTCGGAGCGCAGGGCCAGCCACTCCATGAGAGCAGGAAGCGCCTTGCAGGTGAGCGGGCCGTAGGTGCGCTCGATTTCGCCGGCATGCACGGCGCCCGCCGGTAGCTCCGTCGGCGCGGTATACGCATTGCCCGCAATGGCGGCAGCCAGGGCATCCTGCGGCGAGAGCGCCGGGGCCGCCAGGCTGTCGAGCGGATTGGAACCCGCGGCATCACGCGCGCCAACGAGCGCCTCAAACGAAGACGCGGGCGCAGACGGCCCCGGTTCGGGCGCAGGCGCGCTCACCACGACGGGCTCGGGCTCGACGCCGGCAGGCACATCGGCAACGCCGGCTGCGCGCAGCTCTTCTAAGCTCTCGAGCGTGCCCTCAATATCCTCGTGCGTCTCCTCAAATTCGGCGGCGACGCCCAAGAATTCCTGAATGTTCTCGGCGCGGCTCTCGGACTCCATGGTGCCTTCGGCGCGGAAAGCCTGCAGCAGGCCCGTCTTATCGACGATCATCTCGACGACGTCCTTGAGCTCGCCGTCCATGCGGCGGCCCTCGCGCACCAGCGACACAAAGCTTGACAGGCCGTTGCGCACCTTGGCGCTAAACATGCCCGTCTCGGCGCACGCGATCTCGCAGGCCTGGAAGAACGAGCAGCGGTTGTCGCGCGCCAGCTGCTCGATCTTTTGAATCGAGGTAGAGCCGATGCCGCGGCGAGGCGTGTTGATGACGCGTTTGACGCTCATCTCGTCGGCCGGGTTCACGATCATCTTGAGATAGGCCATGACGTCGCGGATCTCGGCGCGGTCGAAGAATCGCGTGCCGCCCACGATCTTGTAGGGCACGCCCGCGCGCAGGAACATATCTTCGAGGATACGCGACTGGGCGTTGGTGCGATAGAACACAGCAATATCGTCGTAGCTCGTGCCTTTGGCATGCAGTTTCTCGATCTCGCCGGCAATCCAGCGGCCCTCGTCGCGCTCGTCGCTCGCCTGGAAGGCCTGGATCTTCTCGCCATCGCCCTCGGCCGTAAACAGGCGCTTGTCCTTGCGCTGCGAGTTGTGTCGAACAACGGCATTGGCGGCGCTCAGGATGTGACCCGTGGAGCGATAGTTCTGCTCCAGCTTGACGGTCTTGCAGTTTTTAAAGTCCTTCTCAAAGTCCAGGATGTTGGTGATGTCGGCGCCGCGCCAGCTATAAATGGACTGGTCATCGTCGCCTACGACCATGAGGTTTTGGTACTTGGCGGCCAATAGGTTGGCGATCTCGTACTGGACGTGGTTGGTGTCTTGATATTCGTCGACGCTAATGTAGCGGAAGCGCTCTTGGTACTTGTCGAGCACCTCGGGGCGGGTGCGTAGCAGCTCGAGCGCGCGCACGAGCAGGTCGTCGAAGTCCATCGCGTTGGCGGCGCGCAGGCGGCGCTCCAGCTCCATATAGACCTGTGCGGCCTTTTTGTCGTTGGGGCTGTCGGCGGATTTGAGCATGTCCTCGGGGCCGATCATGGCGTTTTTGGCCGAGCTGATCTTGCTGCGGATCATGTTGATGGGGAATTGCTTTTGCTCGATGCCGAGCGCCTGCATAATGTCACGCACCATGCGCTTTGAATCATCGTCATCGTAGATGGTGAACTGACCGGTGTAGCCCAGCAGGTCGGCATCCTCGCGCAGCATGCGCACGCACATGGCATGGAAGGTGCACACCCACATGCCGCGGGTGCCGCTGGGAATGAGCGCTGCCAGACGCTCGCGCATCTCGGCCGCGGCCTTGTTGGTAAACGTGATGGCAAGGATTTGCCAGGGCTTAACGCCCAGGTCGCCGAGCATATGAGCGATGCGGAAGGTCAGGACGCGGGTCTTGCCCGATCCAGCACCGGCAAGGACCAGCAACGGACCTTCGGTCGTCAGGACCGCTTCGCGCTGGGCGGGGTTAAGACTGTCGATGTCGACAAGCGGCTTAGCGGGCTTGGGTGTCGGTGCGGGAGCATCGTAGATGTCGAGCGGGACGAGCTCGGGCTCCGGCGCAGCGGGGGCAGTGTATGCATCGAGCGGCACGGGTTCCGGCGCGGGCGGCACGGGCGCAGCAGTGTTCTTTTCCCAGGGCAGGGGCTGGGTCATGGGCGACTCCTCATCTGACGGACGGCGCGCCTGCGGGCAGCGCCATAGTTTGAGCCGTACCAGTATACCGAGCCGCGCGGACACACCGCCAGCCATTTGGGGACGGGGTAGAAACGGTAGAAACAACGCTTGACAATACAGTGGTACGGACAGGCCATCCAATTGGCGCAAGGGAATCAGGTTAGCCTGCACCAAGTTGGCGCAAAGTAACCTGACCCCGATGCACCAAAAAATTGCGGTGAACGAGGAACTGTCGACCCCTTTAGTAAGGCCATTTAGTCCCTATTTCACCGCAACATTTCATAAGCCCGGATGGCAGCAGTGGCTTTGATTTGGCAAAGACTCACAATCAAAAAGTCAAGAGCTGGAGGGGTAACATTTCTGCCATTTCTACCCCGTCCCCAATTGGCAGGCTAGAGACCGAGCATGGGCTCCAGAACGAAGAAGTACACGAGCACTACGATGCCCAGGATGATGCGGTAGACACCGAAGCATTTAAAGTCGTGACGACGAACAAAGCCCATAAGCCACTTGATGGCGATGAGCGACACCACAAAGGCCACGACGCAGCCCACGCCCAAGATAGCAATCTCGTTGGTGCCGAAGGTACCGCCCTTAACGAAGTACTTGACCAGCTTGAGCGCACTCGCGCCAAACATAACGGGAATGGCCAGAAAGAACGTAAATTTAGACGCCACCGAGCGCGTGCAGCCCAGCAAAAGACCGCCGATGATGGTGGAACCAGAGCGCGACGTACCCGGCACCAGCGAGAGCACCTGGAAGCAACCGATGCCCAGCGCAGTCTTCCAGCTCAGGTCCTCGAGTGTGGCAATAGAACCAAAGTCCAAATCCTCGTCATCATCCTCGGCAATATCTGCCGCGGGCGCGGCAAAGTGCGCACCGGCAGGACGCCCGCCCGCCACAACGGCGCGCGAACCAAACGAGCCGGCAAGAGCCGCCTCCTCGCGCTTGCCGGCGCGCCAGTTCTCAATCACGATAAACAGCACGCCGTACACGATGAGCGCGAGTGCCACGACGGGAGCGTTGTAGAAATGCTCCTCCATCCAGTCATTGAGCGGCAAACCGATCGCCGCTGCAGGAATGCAACCGAGCACGATCTTGCCCCAGAGCACCCACGTATCACGGCGGCCATCTTTGCCCTTGCTGGGCGAAAACGGATTGAGGTCGTAGAAGAACAATGCGCAGACGGCCAAAATGGCGCCGAGCTGAATCACGACCAAAAACATATTCCAGAACGTCTCGCTCACGTTCATCTTGACGAACTCGTCCACCAAGATCATGTGGCCCGTCGACGAAACGGGAAGCCATTCGGTAATGCCCTCGACCAGGCCCATGAAGGCAGATTTAAGAAGCTCGATAATATCCAAAGGAACCCCCTTGTATGACACCCGCCGATAGATGTTTCTGCGGACGGTTGCGGGCGATGTCCCATTATCAACCGTCCGCGCACGCCGGCCGCCACCCTTACCAAAAAACTCGCCCGTTCACAGAATTGCGAGCGGTCAAACCCAAATCCTTGGGTATAACTGCAACAAGATAAAGTGTCCGGCGGCTACGCATCCGCGCCCGCCCGACGCACGAGCCCAGCGCCCGTGCGATAGACCAAGGAGGAAACCATGAACGAGGGCTACACCAAGGTATTTGTTTCACTCGACGGTACTGAGCAGCAGGATTTTGTGCTCGCACGCGCCATCAAGGTCGCCGCGAACAACGGCGCCAAGCTGATTATCGGCCACGTTATCGATTCCACGGCACTCGAGAGCGCCGGTTCCTATCCGGTCGATCTGGTCAACGGCCTGGAGGAGGCCTTTAAGAATTCTATTTCCAAGCAGCTCGAGGAGGCCAAGGCCAACCCCAACATTCCCGAGGTCGAGGTCATGATTCGCGCCGGCCGCATTCGTGAGACGCTCAAAGACGAGATGCTCGACGTGGTCAAGCCCGACTTGGTGCTCTGCGGTGCCCGCGGCCTGTCCTCGATCAAGTACGCGCTGCTGGGCTCCATCTCGACGTTCCTGCTGCGCAACACCGATTGCGACATTTTGGTCGTGAAGTAGCGTTGCTCCCACCGGCTGCGGGGCCTGCGGGGTTTCCACGAGCACGTCCTCGCCGCGTTGCGGCTGCGGGATGTGCCCTTAGGAAACCCCTCCCGGCCCCGCGGCCTTCGCAGCCTTACTTCAGCGAGTTGGCTGATAAAAGATGGCGTGCCGCCCCGTTTGAGGCGGCACGTTTTGTTTGGGTGGACGTCTGCCGTGTGCGCTACTCGAAATATTGGAACTTGTTGGTTGAGAAGGCAAACGTGACGACAAAGCCTTCGCCGGGCTCCGATGCCGCGGTGACGTCGATGCCCATCTTGGAGCACAGGCGCGCCACCAGGTAGAGGCCGATGCCCGTTGCGCGCTTGGTGGTGCGGCCGTTGTCGCCGGTAAAACCTTTCTCGAACACGCGCGGCAGGTCTGCCGCGCACACGCCGCAGCCGTTATCGGCAACGGTGAGCTCAATGCGCTCGCTCGCCAAACCCTCGTCCAACAGCGCGCCCGAAAACACGATCTTCGCGCCGTCCTCACGCGCATATTTAATGCTGTTCTGAATAAGCTGGCCCAAGATGAACTCCAGCCATTTTTCGTCGGTAAAGACCTCGTAGTCGAGGTTCTCGCACACCGGAGCCACGTGCGCCGCGATGAGCTCGCGCGCATTGGCTTTAATCGCGCCCGTCACCAAGGTCTTGAGGCTCCAACGACGAATCAGGTAGTCGCGCTCCACGACTTCCGAACGCGCGTAGTAGAGCGCCTGGTCGATATAGCGCTCCACACGAGCCAACTCGCGACCCAGGTCATCCACACGCGACAGATCGTCTTCGCTGCCGTCCAGGTTTTCCAAAATCAGATGGGCTGCCGCCAGGGGCAGCTTGGCCTCGTGGACCCAGCTCTCGATATAGTCGCGATAGTCATCGGTCTGACGCCGGCCTTCGGCAACCTCGTCGCAGGCCGCTTTGCCCACCCGGCGCAAAACCTCGTACTCGAGCTCGCCCTCGGCATAGGTCGGGCATTGCACCATCTCTTGCACCCACGCGGGGCTCTCCAGCTCCTCTGCCGCGCGCTCCAACTGACACAGAAAACGGCGACGGCGAGCGTACTCGATCACGATGCCGAGCATACCGAAGATAAAGGACACGCCAACCGCCACGACCACGATAGAAACGGGTGCGCCGGCGACCGTCAGCACAAAGCAGCTCAGCAGCACGCCGCACGTCCACACAGCGACGGGAAGCAGCGCATCTTTGAAAAATTTGGCAAACGACATAGCCAACCCCTAGACCGAATAGCCCTGGCCGCGATGCGTGGTTAAATATCCCTTGATGCCGATTTTTTCGAGCGTGGTGCGCAGGCGGTTGATGTTGACAGTGAGCGTATTGTCGTCCACGAAGGCGTCGGAGTCCCACAGATCCTGCATGATGGCCGAGCGCGAAACGATCTTGCCTGCGCGGCTCAGAAGCAGCGAGAGGATACGCAGCTCATTTTTGGTGAGCTCGGTGCTGGTGCCGGTTGCCGTGTTGGTGACCGTGGAGCGAGCGAGGTCGAGTTCCAGCCCCTTGTGGACGAGCGTACTGCGCTCGCCTGCCGCCGCGGTGCGACGCAGCAGCGCGTTGATGCGCGCCACGAGCACACGCGCGCTGTAGGGCTTGGGAACAAAGTCGTCCGCGCCGAGCGTCATGGCCATGACCTCGTCGATCTCGGTCGTGCGCGACGTGAGGACGATGATGGGAACCTCGGATTCGCGGCGAACCTCGTGGCAGATATGCTGGCCGTCCTTGACGGGAAGCGTGAGGTCGAGCAGCACCAGGTCGGGCGCGGCGGCGAGAATATCGCGCGAGACATGCTCAAACGATTCGCAGGCCTCGATTTCAAACCCGGCGCGGGCAAGGATGTCGACAAGCTCGCGACGAATGGGCTCGTCGTCCTCAACGACATAGATCAGCGGCATGGGTTCCGCTCCCCTCTTGGTTGTCTTGCCACCATTATGGCTGCGAAACTGCAGGTGTGCACCGCGCGCGGCGCCAAGGTGACAGAACTGTTCGCGAACGAAAGCGTTTGGTTCGCCCCTCGCTCGCAACGGGAGCGAGGATCAAATGATTATTAAATCCCCGTCCCAGAAAAATCATTTAGCGGCGGGCACGAAGCTTTTCGTAGCCGTCGGCAAAGAAGGCGACCGTGGCGGCGTCGGCCTCGGCGGCGTCCGTCTCGGTTGCGGGGACCACGCCGTGCTCGTCACTCACCAGGAACAGCGCGCCCTTGAGCTGCGCGGGAATGTCCACGCGCGAGACCGAGATGCCCTTGGTCTGGGCCAACTGCTCGATAAGCGTCGCTGTGCCGCACAGGCACTCGTCCGCCGGCGCCACAAAGGCCAGCTCGCCGTTGTTGACGGCGGCGAGCAGCTCGGGCGCCACGCCGGTCTCGTCGGCCTCGGAGCGGGCCTCGGCGGAGCGGGCACGCAGCGCCTTGGCCGACGTATCGGCCAGCGGCTCGTACTCCCCCACCGTCATGGCGGCATTGCCATTGACGTCGATCACCAGCATGAGCACGCCGTCGCGCGCGGTGTAATCGCCCTCGGCGAGCGACCACTCGACGTGCTGCTTGGCCCAGCTGAGCATGTTGTGGGTAAGCGGCTCACCCTGCACCAGGCGCTCGGACAGCGCGCGAATGTGACGGTTGAGCATGGGCACCTTTTTGTTGGACATGCGCCAACGGCAGACAAGCGCGGGCTTGTCGAGCGTAAACTTCTCGACCGCCTCCTGATTAACGCAAAAATCCTCATACGCACGCTGATCATCGGCATTGCCAAACAGCTCGGCATCATCAATCTGGGGCATGGTCATACCTTTCGTGTTAGTCATTCCGTCCTCTTATACCAAAAAGACGGCCCTCCAAACGGAGCGACCGTCTTTTGCAGAGATTATTTTGTCCCAGGGCGAAACTTAGTGCCTAAAATGCCTGGCCCCCGTGAAGACCATCGCAATACCATGCTCGTTGCAGGCCTGGATGCTCTCGTCGTCGCGCTTGGAGCCGCCGGGCTGGATGATGCAAGTCACACCGTGCTCGGCAAGCACGTCGACGTTGTCGCGGAACGGGAAGAACGCGTCGCTTGCGCAGGCAAAACCACCCTTCTCCACGCCCTCGCGCTCGCAGAAGTCCTCGGCACGCTCGCAGGCAAGCAGCGCAGAGTCAACGCGGTTGGGCTGACCGGGGCCCATGCCAATGCCGGCCTTGCCCTTGGAGACTAGGATGGCGTTGGACTTAACACCCTTGCAGACCTTCCAGGCAAACTCGAGCTCGGCCATCTCGGCGTCGGTGGGCTTGCGGTCGGTGGGGAACGTAAAGGTCGCGGGATCCTCGGTCACGTGGTCGACTTCCTGCACCAGCATGCCGCCGTCGACGGAGCGCAGCTCCACCTTGGCGCCGTGGTCCACGCCGCCGGTAGCCAGCACGCGCAGGTTGGGGCGCTTGGCCATGCGCTCGAGCGCCTCATCGGTGTAGCTCGGGGCGATGATGACCTCGACGAACTGCTTGTTCTGATCGGCGAAGTGCTCAACCAGATCAAAGGGAACCTCGCGGTTGCAGGCGATGATGCCGCCAAAGGCACTCTTGGGATCGCAGGCGAAGGCGCGGTCGTAGGCGGCCGTAATGTCCTCGGCAACGGCGGAACCGCAGGGGTTCTGATGCTTGAGGATCACGCAGGCCGGCTCGTCGAACTCGCGGACCAGGTTCCAGGCGGCGTCGGCATCCAGATAGTTGTTGTAGCTGAGCGGCTTGCCCTGAATCTGCTCGGAGCCCACGAGCGGGAACTGCGAGCTCGCAGTGTTCTCACAGCCCTCGGCAAAGCGGTAGACCGTAGCCTTCTGCTGAGGATTCTCGCCATAGCGCAGGTCGTCGACCTTCTCCAGCGAGATCTCGAGCTTGGCAGAGGTGTCCGCCACGTCGCTTGCCTGGGCGGCAAGCCAACGGGAGATAGCCGTATCGTAGGCGGCGGTGGTCTGGTAGACCTTCACCTGCAGGCGACGACGGGTGGAAAGCGTGGTGCAGCCACCGGTCTCACGCATCTCGGCCAGGACGGCATCATAGTCGGCCGGGTCGGAGATGACGGTAACGCTCGCGGCGTTCTTGGCGGCAGAGCGCAGCATGGAAGGACCACCGATGTCGATGTGCTCAATGGCATCCGCGAAGGTGACCTCGGGGTTGGCGACGGTCTTCTCGAACTCGTACAGGTTGACGACGACCAGGTCGATCAGCTTAATGCCGTGCTGAGCGGCCTCCTGCATGTGCTGCTCGGAATCGCGACGGGCCAGCAGCGCGCCGTGGACCTTGGGGTGCAGCGTCTTGACGCGGCCGTCCATCATCTCGGGATAGCCCGTGAACTCCTCGATGGGGGTTACGGGAACGCCCGCGTCCTCGATGGCACGAGCCGTGCCGCCCGTAGAGATGATCTCGACGCCAAAGTCATCAACCAGCGTCCGTGCGAAATCGACGACGCCCGTCTTATCGGTAACCGAGATCAACGCGCGTGCGATCTTCACATCAGATCCCATGCAGTCCTCCTGTCTGGTACGCCGCCGTGCTCTGTGAGTCGGTGATACGTCGATCTGCAGCGCTCGCGCAGCGGCATTGAAAATACTGATTCAATGTAGCGCATCGAGCGCATCGATGCACCCCGCAACGGGCGCATGTGCAGAAAAAGCTTGCGGGCGGGGGTTGTAGGAGCGCCACTGGGCACGGTGAGTTGATGGAACACAGGGGCACCATAATTAGATGCCAATAGCGTGGTAGAACTGTGCTCGATATGCATCCGCAATAGAAAGAGGCACCATGGTCTCGCGGGTTCTCTACCGACCGTTTGATACCGAAGATTTCGACGCCATCACGCTGATCTTGCAGCAGCTTTGGCACAACAACTCGGATAACGATGAGTACAACCGCCTTGAGGCCGCGTGCGATCTTGCCTACTGCCTTTCTTCCTCGACGTTTTCGCAGGTTGCCGTAATCGACGGTCAGGCGCGCGGCATTGCGCTTGCACGTGCGGGGCAAAGCAGCGGCGCCACCGTTAAGGAACATTGGATGGATACCGAACGCGCATTGCTGTCGCAGATGCGTGAGTTGGAGCCCGATGCCTGTGCCGAGTATCTCTCGTTTGTGCGCGCCACCATTCGGACCAACAACCGCCTGCTCGAGAGCAGCCCGCTGCCGCATGACAACGAGGTCACGCTGCTTGCCGTGGATCGCGATGTCCACGGCCTGGGCGTTGGCTCGGTTCTACTCGATGCCGCGGTCTCGCACCTGTCCTCGCGCGGAGCGACGAGGGCGCACCTGTATACCGACTCCAACTGCTCGTGGAAGTTCTACGAGCTGCACGGCTTTAAGCGCACGGCCACGCACCGCGCCAACCGCGAAGAGCGCCGTCACGACATGCCACGCGAAAGCTTCCTCTATGAACTCGACCTAACCGCCTAAACCCGGTAGTCAAGGGAGTGTCCCCAAGTGCCGACATCCGGGGACGTTCCTAAACTGCCGGCATAAAAGGAACGTCCCCAAGTGCCATCCGTGGAGCAAACAGCCCCGCTCGAAAGCTTGCATCGCTTCTGAGCATAAAAATGGGATGGATCTTCCGGCAACAGCCGCCGGGGAAGACCCATCCCATAATTTACGACCGTTAGAACGTTCCGCCGCCGCCTCCGCCGACGCCGCCGCCTCCGCCGCCAGAGAAGCCGCCGCCTCCGCCGCCACCCGAGCTATCCGAGCTCGACGCCAGCTCGCGGATACTCTCGTGATACACACTGTTAAACGAATCGAATGGCGATTCGTTGCCGTAATGATGGTAGTACCACCAGTAGCAGGGGTAATTGTCGTAGAAACCGTCGGCCTCGCGCACCTCGGGAGGAACAGCCTCGGCAAGCTGACGCAAGACTTCCTTCGAAACGCCCAGCGCCGCACCCATCACCAGAAGTTTATTCCACAGGACCAGATCGCCGGGGACGGCTTCCTTTAGGCGCGTAAAATCCTCGAGCCAATGCTTGAGCGCCTTGCAACGGGCCGCCACCTCGGCACCCTCCGGCGTAAAGCGGCGAAAGGTAAGACCCGCACCGATGCCCACCAGCACGATGGGCACCGAAATCACCGCGGCGATAATGTTCGCCTGTGCGCCGTCGGTAAAGAAGATGGATCCCACGGGAACAAAGGCGATCAGAATACCAAGAACCAGGCAAAACACCATTGCGACAATGCCGTCCGAGGCAACGTACTCGCTATCGGCCAGCTTGCCCCTAACGGTGTTCTGATAGTCCTCGAGTTTGTCGCCCACGGGTGTAGCGTGCTGCTTGACGTAGTGCTGCAGCTCGTCGAACGTGCGCGAGCGATCGCCGTTCTCGTCAGGCTTAGCACCGGCAAAGAAGACCTTGAGCACCATGTGGTCAATGCCCTTGGCCGACTTCCAGCCCGCATCACTCACCGTCACGCGATACGTCTGCTCTTCTTTTTCACGCCCCAACAGACCCTTCTTGGCCTTGGTCACGGTCGCCTGCTCCAGCTTGATTACACGGTCGTCAGTGAGCTTCATGAGCGTGGCGATATATGCCTGATCGGGCACCTCGTTCCAGCTCATGAGGGCCGAAAGCACGGCGGGATGGTCGGCCGAAGGCACATCGCGGAAATATTCGTCCTGGAAAAGTGGCTTGGGCTTACGGCGGCGCAGCTTAAGCACAACGATTGTGCCGGTAAAGGCCACCGCCGCGACAACACTTAGCACGGCAAGTGCATTGGCAATCATGCGAGCGTGAGCGCGGCGGGCGTTAGCCTCGTCGGCCCATTCCTTCTCTTCGCTCAGGATCGTTGACATACGCTCTTCGCCCGAGGCGGCAAGCTGCGGCACCCAGTCGCTGGGGAAGGCGATGCGCGCCTCGGCAAACTCGCCCTGGTGCACACAGGGAATGGTATAGGTGACCATGGGTTCGTCCGCATCGAGCGATACGTCGCCCGTCAGCGGGCCGTGGCCCCATGCGCGGAAGTTATCGCCCTTGACGGCCGCCGTCCCGGCAGCGGCATTTGCGAAGCGTACTTCCATCTCGACATCGTCGGAATCCGCGGACCAGCCGTCACCCACAAACTTCCAGTAGAGCTCGGCGGTATCGGACCAGTTCATGACCGCACCGGTCATGGTGTAGCTCACGTAATAGATCGCGCTATCGCCGCTCTCGTGGGGGCTGAACACCTTAATCCTTACGCCGCCGTCGGACTGCTCGACCGTGTAGACGCCAGAGTCACCCTTGTTCGCGCTATCGACTTTGTTGAACGCGGTGTCCTCTTCCTCAACGCCCAACACGTCGACGCTCGCCGAGCCGCCCTGCTGGTTGGTGCCCGTGTTGATATCCCAATACACGCCGTTGATGTCGTCGTCAAAATCAAACTGACGCCCCTCAACAACGGTTAACGATCCATCGGCCTCGACCGTGGCACCGATATAGGTTTGGGTCATGGAGTAGCCGTCGGCGCACGCGGCGACGGGAAGCAGCAGCAACGCAAACGCGACAAACGCGCAGGCAGAGACGAATCGCGCAAACAAGCGGCGCCGCCGGCAGGCATTGGCAACGGGGGCGTTCATAGGCACATCCTTTGTCTGTAAAACCAACAGCGCCATTGTCCCACGTTTGCGGGCACACATGACGAATATCTGGGCCAACGGAACGTCAAATGGGACAAAAGTCCTACCCGAGCCTGGCACTTGGGGACGTTCCTTATCTGTCGGCAGTTTGGGACAGTCCCCGACCGAGCTCCGCCCTGGCAATAGATACCACTTCACAGCTCCGTCACAGGTGTAGCGGCTTTGTGTTGCCGCGGAATACGCTGATTGAGCCTACGGTCGAAGGGCATAAAGCAGTTGAGCGAAAACGGTTGCCCCTTTCCCGTTCGCTTGAGGATCATGTCCCCCTTTTCCGCGGAATCCCCGGCAGTTGCGAAGAGCTGCCGGGGTTTCTGTCGTCTAAGGTGCCGAGTTGATGGACAGGAATCAAAACACCGAGTCTGCGGCCCGCCATACGCAATGCGGGGCCTCGACAACTTGCGGCCCACAGTGACGCCTCCCCACCGCGCCCGCGCTATACTCATCCGCATGGATATCAACGCACACAGCATAGCAACGCCCTCCGCAACCGCGCCAACGACGGCAGCAGCCACCAGCACGCCCGCAGCCCCGCCCGTCGTGGGGCGCTTTGCCCCGTCGCCATCGGGCCGCATGCACCTGGGCAACGTGTTCAGCTGCCTGTGCGCGTGGCTTTCGGCCCGCAGCCAAGGCGGCAGCATCGTGTTGCGCATCGAAGACCTGGACGATCGCTGTAAGCGCCCGGAACTTGCCGCCCAACTCATCGACGACCTAGCCTGGCTGGGGCTGGAGTGGGACGAAGGCCCCTACTACCAGCACGATCGCCTGGATCTGTACGAGAGCGCCTTGCGCCGGCTGAAAGACGCCGGCCTCACCTATCCCTGCTTTTGCACGCGTGCCGAGCTCCACGCCGCGAGCGCGCCGCATGCCAGCGACGGCACGCCCATCTACCGCGGCGCCTGCAGAGGCCTTTCTGCCGAGGAGGTTGCCCGCCGCAGTGCCCTGCGCGCCCCGGCCACGCGCCTGCGCGTGCCCGCCGTCGACGACCTCGCAGACGATGTGGTCGAATTCGTGGACCGCACGTACGGGGCCCAATGCGAGGCACTCGCCACCGAGTGCGGCGACTTTTTGGTGCGCCGCAGCGACGGCGTGTTTGCCTACCAGCTGGCCGTGGTGGTCGACGACGCCGCCATGGGCGTCACCGAGGTCGTGCGCGGATGCGACCTGCTGGGCTCCACGCCGCGCCAAATCTACCTGCAGCGTCTGCTGGGACTTCCCACGCCACACTACGCACATATTCCGCTGCTCATGTCGCCGGACGGCCGCCGCCTTTCCAAGCGCGACCGCGATCTGGACCTGGGCGAACTACGCGCACGCTTTGGCACGCCCGAGGCACTGCTGGGTTGGCTCGCCGGGCAAACGGGCATCGCGCCGGACACCTCGCCGCGCTCTGCCGAGCAGTTGGTCGAGCACTTTAGCTGGGACGTCATCCGCGCACACCGGGAAAACATCACCATAACGGCCGAGTAGCCAAACGCCTTGCCGCTACGCAACATCCCAGGGCTGGAGTTCGTCGCCCAGGCGAACGATACAGTCGTAGAGCACGGTATGGCGCTCGGCCGGGTTGGCGTCGCGATGAAAATGGCCGTAGTACCAGCGCTTGTAGTCCAAGCGATCTTCCAGCTCATCGAAAAATGCCGTAAGCCAATCAATGGCGGGGCAATTCCAGCCGGGTGTCGGATAGAGCGTGGGCGAAAGCATGCGCGTAGAGCAGGTGTGGGTGATTACGTAGTCGACCTTCCAACCCACGCTGTCGAGCTTTGCCCGTGCCTCCTCAAAGTTGCGCTCGCCCGGCAACTCCTGCGGCCACCAGCTGGAATAGGGAATGCGGTACTCTTTGTCCACGCTCGTGGCGCCGCCCATGGTAAAGATCGCTGAGCCATCGAGCTCAAAAACCTCGCCGCGCGTCAGGCGCCGTATGGGAGAGGTATCCGACAGGCGCTGCGTCAGCCCACCGTGCCACAACTCCATGGGTCGCTCCGCCCAGTGATCGAAACGCTCGTGGTTGCCGTCGACGAACAGCACGGTATAGGGACGCGATTCCAGCCAGGCGATATCGGCGCACTCCTCGGCAGAGAAATCCCACGGAAAGCCAAAGTCGCCGGCGACGATGAGATAGTCGTCACTCGTCAGACCATCCCCAAGATCCCAGTTGCGCAGCTTTTGCATGTCGACGCCACCGTGAATATCGCCCGTCACATAGACCGTCATCGGATCACCGCTTCCCTGTAAGTCGCTATCCCGCATTCTGCACGATCACTAAGCCAACCGTTCCAGCCCTTCCATCCCTTAGGGCTTACCCCTCGTTCTTCCATCCAAACGGGTCAAGCACCCAAAAAACCAGATCGAGCACGCCGCCGGTCATCATGGCGCCGGCAAGGGCCATGCAAACGTGCAGAGAGACGGCACTTCGGAGCACGTCGAACGGCCCCAGAACAGCCAGCAGCGCGACCGCTGCGCCGGCAAGGCACAGCGCGAGGCACGGCCCCACGTCCTTGACGCACTTCTTTGCGAGATGCTTGGTGTTGTCACTCATCAATATCGAACTCCTTAGAGAATCGTTGTTTGGGTACATGCCGCCGCGACAGAACGGATCGACAGGGGAAGTGCCCCATGTCGTGCGGACATCAATAGAGAAACCGCCTGCTCGACCAACCCTTGACGCCGTTTTGCATCGGCCCACCGCCCCCTGCTATCGAGGTTTAATACTTTTCCCGAGAAGTGAACGGCTGTTTTTGGACCCCTGAAACATCCGCATTTTTCGGCGGCATAATCGTGGGATTTCAGCATTGAAACCGCAGGGAACGACACCTCTAAAGTGTCGATGCTTCGGGGGTCCGTTTTAGCTCGTTCACTTCTCGGGAAAAGTATTAAACCTCGAATCTTGAATGCCCTGGGGACCCGCTTCTTTCCTTCGCTGGAACCCCCAGCTATCCGCTGGCACCCCTAACCGCTGCGGCTGCGAGCATGCCTATAATGAGGCATGTTTCCTGATGAGAAAGGAATCCAGATATGGACGAAGACAAGCTTGCCGATTTGAACGATGTTCAAGACTTTTTCAACCGTTCCCACAGCACTTCTGCCTCCGGAACCTTTTGCACCGAGCAGATAGGCATCAAGGACTTTATTGAATGGTGCAACGATCCTTGCAATAACACTTCTGGAAACTGCGATGTTGATAGCGCTTATAGACTAGGTCAAACCATATGTGCCTTGAATGAGCTCAACGACGATAAGATTGATGAAATCAAAAAGACCCTTGAACGCGTTGCCGCTCCCGTAATCAGCAACACCGATTTGTCCCTTAAAGAGCAAAATGAGAGGCTGCTCGAAAATGCCCGCGAAAAGCTCCTCGAACATGACGAGCTCCACTCCAAACTAAAAATACGCCTAGGGGTTTGGCGGGGCGATTTGACGGAAACTAGCAAAAAAGACCTGCCAGGGAACATTGCGTTCTACTGTGCGCTCAAGCTCAGACTCAAGGACCGTCCCGACGAGCAGGGGTATTACCACTACCAGTTTGATGACAGCGGCAATACAATCGCGCGAGTCGACCCCCTTAAGCCCTTTTTCGGCAGCACACATGACAATCTAAATCAGCAGTGGCATGTGCTCATCTCCATGCTTGCTTACCTTGATGTTGCCCACGCCCTAAGCAGTGAACACCACGAATACCATTACCTTTATCCGTACCTCAGTTCATACGATAAAGGAGATTTAAGCGAGGGGAAACTGCAGTTAAAGAGCAGTCTCTCGCTAAATGTAATCAGAGGCAGAGACTACACCTCCGAGCCCATGATGACTTGGATAAAGGATGCGCTGGTCAAGCAGGAAGCCAAGTAAACGAGGCCGGCCACACATCAGGCACGCAAAACCTACTCCAGCCCCGGCCCGCTGTACTTCCCTGCCTCCGAGTCGTAGCTCAGTACCGCGACCTCGCCGTTCTTCATGACGTTCCCGTCAATGTAGTAATGGCTGGCCCCGTCATGCCAGATACCGTGGTAGCCTGCGATGCCCGAAGCCGCTTCGGTATTGACATGCCCGGCGATAACGTCCAGGTAGAACTTACACCCCACGTACTCGGGCGGCATCATGGTAAACGACTCGTCAGGCGTGCCGACCTTCCAATACTCGCCGGCTTCCTCGTCAACGCCGGCGTGCACAAAGACCTGACCAAAGGGGCTCTCGTAAAAGTAAGGGAGTTTGCGAACCCACGCGATGACGTCCGCGTGCTCGGCTTTTATACGCTCAACCGTAAAGCCGTAGGCCTCCTCGAACTTCCTGAGCCTCAAAAGGTGCTTAACGTGCTTAAATGCCTCGACATCCAGGAAACTCTTGGCCGTTGCCAAATTGCTGTCAGCAAGTATCCATGCCTGCGTGAAATTGGGGTCCTTCGCCTCATCAATGTACTCGAGGAGCATCTCCTCATGGTTGCCACGCAGTGCCACGACGCGATTGCCGTAACGTTTTTGCAAGTCCATAACGAGTTCAAAGACCCCAAGCGAATCGGGACCTCGGTCGCAGTAGTCACCCAGCAGGATCAGCTTAGAATCCTCGGCATCGAGGTCGACGGTGGAAAGCGATGCCTTAAAGGCGTCCAAGCACCCGTGAATGTCACTCATAGCGTAGATATGCACTTATGACCCCCCCTATTTGCGCCAGGGTCCCGCTCGTTTGCGCCATGCGGCACGGCGACCCCTCTGATTTCACGGGCGCCGGGCAACCTTGTCCTGTCACACCCCTCAATATGATTAAAAGTATATCTCGCTGCACGGACACAAATTTACCCCTGGGCCCCGAGCGCCCCGTGCACGTTTGCCCAGAAGGACAGCCTTCCCCACCGCCACGCAAAAACTCATCCAACATTAATCTTGGCTCAAGAATCGCTTAATCTATTACCTGCACTATAGAGTTCGACCAAGGGCGGAGTGGCGCCGCGCAACGCAGGCCGCCGAACGCAACGCTCGCACCCGGGCAGATCGCCTGGCGTCGCGCCCATCGAACGAAAGGACAGGTCATGGACGACCTCGAAAAAGTTGAAACCATCCGCACCAAGTGCAACGTGAGCTACACCGATGCCAAAGCCGCGCTCGACGCCGCCGACGGCAACGTTCTGGACGCCATCATTTGGCTCGAGTCGCAGGGCAAGACACAGACCACATCGGCGCACGCCGCCACCGAGTCCGCGCCGGTCGACGAGCCCTCGGCCGAGATGGTCGCCGCGCAGGCCGCCTACGAAAAGTCGAGCGAAAAGACCGACTTCTCCAAGAAGATGGACAGCGTGTGGGAGTACCTCAAAAAGCTCTTCCGCCTGAGCCTGGAGACCAAGTTTGTCGCCACGCGCCGCGACGCCATCATCCTCAACATTCCCATCCTGATCCCCATCGTCGCCCTGTTTGCCTGGGGCGCCACGATATGGCTGATGTTGATTGGCCTGTTCTTTGGCATGCGCTACCGCATCGACAGCGACGGCGACGTGCCCGGCAGCATCAACAACCTGATGGATCACGCCGCCGACGCCGCGGACGGCATCAAGCAAAATCTGAACGACGACAAGTAATCGCAGACGGGGGCACGTATGGCACGAATCCTGATCGTAGAGGACGAGGAGAAAATCGCCCGCTTTGTGACGCTCGAGCTGGAGCACGAGGGCTACCAGGTTGAGCACGCCGCCGACGGCCGCACCGCCGTGGACCTGGCGCTAAAGCGCGACTACGACTTGATTCTGCTCGACGTGCTGTTGCCGCAGCTCAACGGCATGGAGGTCCTACGGCGTATCCGCAAGCACAAGGATGTGCCGGTGATTATGGTCACCGCGCGCGATGCCGTGATGGACAAGGTGGCGGGGCTTGACGCCGGTGCCGATGACTATCTGACCAAGCCGTTTGCGATTGAGGAACTGTTCGCACGGATCCGCGTGGCGTTGAAGCGCGCGGAGGCCGTACGGGCGGCTTCGGGCGTTGGCAGCGTCGGTGCCGGGGAGGGCACGTCGGACGGCGCGAGTGTCGGCGCCACTGCGATGCCCCCGGCCAGCGACTCGACCCGGGCTTCCGCCTCGCCCTCCCCCGCCGCGCTCACCATTGACTCGGTCGCGCTCGACCCCGGCCGCCGCGAGGTTATGGTCGGCGGCTCACCCATCGTGCTGACCGCCCGCGAGTTCGACGTCCTCGCCCTGCTTATGGCGCATGCCGAAACCGTGCTCACGCGTGAGCGCATCGCGCACGAGGCGCTCGGTTACGAATACGTGGGCGACACCAACAACGTCGACGTACACATTGCGCACCTGCGCGCCAAGATCGAAGATGCTGGCGGTGCCCGCATCATCCAAACCGTGCGCGGGGTGGGCTATGTCTGTCGCGCGTAACACCGAGACCAAGCGCGTCACTTCCATCGCCCGCGCCATCAACTGGAGCTATATGTGGCGCCGCCTGATGAGCTACGTCTGGCTCGATCTGTTGCTGGTAGTGATTGCGGCGGCGATCCTCGTCTATGGATACAACCAGACGCTGCCCGACGGCACGTTTACCGCAGGATGGATCCCCGGCGCCACCGTTCACGGCATGTCACTGACGCCCGCGCGCGGCTGGGACCTGGCAACGCTCACCTATACTGTCGAGCTTGTGCGTACCACCAAGACCTTCCCCCTCGCGCAGGACCTCGTCACGCTATGGCCTCTCTACCTTGTCGTTGTGGGTTGGCAGATCATCAGCGTGCTCAACATGCTCGGCGGCGCCCGACGCGTACGCCGCACCATGGCACCGCTCAACGACCTGGCCTTACGCGTGGACGAGCTCGGCCGCATGCAGCTCTCCGGAGGCAAGATGGAAACGTTGGAGCAGGCCATCGAGCGAGCAAGCGTCGACTCGCCGAGCGTCACCACTGGCGACGCCGACTTGGCGAGCATCGAGGTCGCACTCAACCGTCTACTGCGTCAGATGCAAGAGGCCAAGCTGCAGCAGATGCGCTTTGTCAACGATGCAAGCCACGAGCTGCGCACGCCCATCGCGGTGATTCAGGGCTATGTAAACATGCTCGACCGCTGGGGTAAGGACGACCCGGCCGTGCTAGCGGAATCCATCGCCTCGCTCAAGGCCGAAAGCGAGCACATGCAGGAGCTCGTAGAACAACTGCTGTTTTTGGCACGCGGCGATGCCGGCCGCACCGCGCTGCATCGTGTGGATACCAATCTGGCAGCGCTCGTCGGCGAGGTCTGCGAAGAATCGCGGATGATCGATGCCGGGCACACGTATCAACTGGTGTACGACACCGCGCTTGTCAGCGACCCACACTGTGACGCGTCTGTCGACGTGGCACTCGTGAAGCAGGCTCTGCGCGTGATCGTGCAAAACGCCGCCAAGTATTCGGACGCAGGAACGACCGTCACGTTTGGCATAACGCCCGATGTGGGCACGGGCACAATCGACATAAGTGTTGAGGACGAAGGCATTGGCATGAACCAGGAATCCGCAGCTCACGCGTTTGAACGGTTCTACCGCGCCGACAACGCGCGCGACTCTGGCGCGCAGGGCTCTGGTCTGGGGCTTGCCATTGCCAAGTGGATCGTCGATAACCATGGCGGTGTCATTGGCGTGACCTCAGTCGAGGGCGTCGGCAGCCGCTTTACGATTCGCCTGCCGCGGTAGGGATGCCCCCTCGTGAATCGAGGTCTAATACTTTTCCCGAGAAGTGAACGCCTGTTTCTGGACCCCCGAACCATCCGCATTTTTCGGCCGCGAAATCGCAGGATTCCAGCATCGAAAACGCAGAAAACGACACCCTCAAAATGTCGATGCTTCGGAGGTGCGATTCTGCTCGTTCACTTCTCCGGAAAAGTATTAGACTTCGGTTTTTTGACCGTCGCAAAAGTCGGCCCCTCGGCATAAAAAAGGGATAGGGCAATGCGGCCCTATCCCTTTTTGCTAGCCATAGCAGCTTGTGCGCTACTCGCGGCACAGGTGCACGGCGAAGCCGGCGAACTCGCGCTTAAAGTACACGAGCTTGGTGCCGCCGTCGGGTAGCAGCGCACGCGACTCCTCGTTGACCTCGAGCCCGCGCTCGACAAACCACTTCTCGGCCGCATCGATGTCGTTGACGGCAAAGCCGATGTGACCCTTGGTGCCACGACCGTTCTGCTTCATGATCTCGACCAGCGAATCGTTAAAATACGAAACCGGGGTCTCGATGATGGGCATGCCCATCATCGTCGAGAACAGCTCCGCGATCTCCAGGGCGTCTGCCGGGTCGGTGGCGTTAATGCCCACATGGGCAACGCGCATGCCAAAGAGCTCGACCGGATTGGCGTTCTGCTCATTCATGCAGGCAGCGCCTACTGAGCCATGACGTCGAGAACGGCCTTCTCGGCAGCGACGCGGTTCATGCCGGTCATGAAGGGCACGCCACTCACATACGGGCAGGTGAGGCCCTCGGGGGCAACGGTAGTGGCGATCAGCAGGTCGGCGCCGTCGTCGCAATAGTCCTTGGCCTCGGAGATGGCGCACTGCACGATCTCGTACTGGTCAGCGTAACCGTTGGCATCGAGCAAGTTGGCGACCTTCTGGGCAACGAGCGTGGAAGTTGCAGCACCGGCACCGCAAGCCAAAACGATTTTCTTCATAGGTAATGTCTCCCTTCGAGGTTTACTTTAGGTAAGTGTACCGCAGAGAGCGATGGCGCTCAGCCTCGATGCACTTTTATGCCAGTTTGCTTACGCGCTGCGTATAATACATCTAGTACGTGTTGTCATACCGCTCGTTTTGTGAGTGACTAAGGACCCCAATATGCCCGATTCCCGCACACTCTGGACCGCCGTCGTTGTCATCTGCATCGCTGTGTCGGTATTCTTTAGCATCAAAAAACGCACCACGTTTAAGCGCCTGCAACAGCTGATGGCCGCCAAGCAGTGGGACGAGTTCGACCGCCTGCTCGACAGCAAACTCACTAGCATGCTGTATCCGCGCTACAACCGCGACTATCTGCGCCTGAACTCCTATCTGCTGCGCGAGGACCACGAGCGCGCCGACGAGACGTTCGACCTGCTGCTGGGGCTCAACTTGCCTAAAATGCAGCGCGTCGACTTGGTGATCAAAGCCTTTAACTACTACGTGGGCCAGGAGGACCGCAAAAAGTCCAAGGAGTTGCTGCACGAGATCAAAGGCTTAGAGGGCGGCCAGGCCGAGGCAGTCGCGCACGAATGCCAGCTGATGTACGACACGATGATTTTGAAGCGCCACAACGACATTCCCGAGCTGGAGCGAATGCTCGAGGAGGCCGGCGACGATAAGGTTAAGGGTTGCCGTTTGGAGTACCTGTTGGCCCTCCAGTACAAGAACAAGGGCGACGAGGCCAAGTTTGCCGAGTACTTGGAAAAGTCGGGCCGGCACTCGATGGCTGTCAACGCGTAACGGGCGGCTTGTGCTAGACTTCTAGTCTCACGGGGGCGTGGCGGAATTGGCATACGCAGGAGACTTAAAATCTCTCGCCGCAAGGATTGTGGGTTCGAGTCCCACCGCCCCTACCATATGGAGCTTTCGAGCCCGTGTCCCTTTGGGATGCGGGCTCGTTTCTTTTGGACGCCGGTGGGGCTCGAACCCGCGAGGGGGCGAGCGCCAGGCGGACGCGCAGCGTCCGCAGCGAGCCGGCGAGGGCGCCGGCAGGCGACCGAGGCCGGTGCGGATTTGCGCAGCAAATACGCGGACGTCCCACCGCCCCTACCATATGGAGCTTTCGAGTCCGTGTCCCTTTGGGATGCGGGCTCGCTTCTTTTGGACGCCGGCAGGGCTTGGAAGTTGCGATGGAATAGTTCTTGTTTATGCCGCTTACCAGCCCATTTAGAAACCATTTCACCGCAACTTATGGGGGGGAGATGGCTAAAGGACGCTGAGGCCGGGGGTCCAGCCGATGGTGGGGGTCGCGCCGTCGAGAACTTCGTTGATGGTGGCAGCCATACCAGCAAGCAAACTGTTCTCGCTTACGGTAAGCGTGTCGTAGCCGCCGGCTCGCATGAGCTCGCGAATCACCACGGCGCCGGCAAGGATCACGCCCGCGCGCTTGGGCTGCACGCCCGGCAGCGCAGCGATACCCTCCACATCCAACGTGGACATACAATCGATGGCGGCCGAAACCTGCTCCATCGAAAGCTCGCGCAGGTGCACAAAGCTCGAATCGTACGGCTCCAACTTGTGAACCAGCGCCACCAACGTCGTAACGGTGCCACCCACCGCCACCAAGCGGTTGGCGCGCTCAAAATCACTCGGCAAGCTCTCAAAGTACGCCGTAAACTGCCCGTTCGCCCAGTCGGCAGCGGCCACAAGCTCACTCGCCGCAGGCGGCAGCACCGAGAAAAACCGCTCCGTCACGCGACGGCAACCGATGTCCAGCGAGCGCGTTCCCTCCAGCGCAAAGACACCGCGCTCCGGTGCATAGACGCCCGTCGCGAGCTCTGTGGATCCGCCACCCGAATCGGCGACAATGATGCGCTCGCCGGCAAAGTCGTGCGCCACGCCAAAAAAAGTCAGGCGCGCCTCGACCTGGCCCGGAATCACCTGTGGCTCAAGCCCCAGGTCGCGCAGGCCGTCCAGCAGCAGCGCGGCATTGGACGCATCGCGCGCGGCGCTCGTGCACGTGGTGCAGATGCACACGGCCCCAAAGGCACGGGCCTCGTCCACAAACATCCGGCACGCAGCGAGCACGCGCTCAACGGCCGCCTCGCAAAAGCGCCCCGTCGCGTCCACGCCCTCGCCCAAGTCGGTAATCTCGGTATGCTTGGACGATTCCACGATCGCCCCGCCCTCGACCTGGGCAAGCACCAGTCGCGACGACACCGTTCCCAGGTCAATCGCCGCCACCTTATATCGTTTGCAATTCGTCATTGCGGGCTCACCTCCGGGCGCTACTTGCCGTTGGACACAACTGTCTGGCCTTCGACGCCGTCAAATCCAAACAGCATATCGAGCGCCTGGATGTACCACGGTGCGTCTTTGCCGACCTCTTCGATCTCTTTGGCAACTTCGCTGGCCTTCTTGGCGTTTGAGGACTTTTTGCTCGACGACGAGTCCGGATCGTCGTCGAGGCCTAGCACGTCAATCTTGGTCTCGCCGGGCATCACCAGGCCCAAGTCCTCGGTCGCCGCGTCCTTAATGCCCTCCTCCGAGAGCAGCTTGTCGACGCTTTTTTGCAGCTCGTCATTGTATTGCTGGCGAATCTCGACCTGCTTGGCCAAGATATCGCTCGAGCGTTTGGCCACGTACAGGTCGCGCACGGGAAAGTACAGGCTCACGAGCGCCAGCGCTACCACGATACCGATAAACAGCACGCGCTGGGGCCCATGGGTAAAGTCGTAAATCGCCTTGACCACCGCGTTGTCGTTGGCATAGCGCATAAAGTCCGAGCCCGAAAAACGGTTCGAGGGCCTGGTCGGCTTTTCATGCGTTTGAGCCGAGGGGCGCTGAGCATGCGCCGAGTGCGTCGAACGTGGCGCGCGCTCTACCGGCGTATTCATTTGAGCACGGGAGTATGAGGTACTTGCCGGACGTTGCGCACCGCGATCGGCGCCAACGTAGTCGAGCCCGCCGAGCTGCACGGTACGTGCACGGCGAGGCGACGGCTCGCGCGAACCGGCGGAATAATACCTGTTGTCGTAAATCTGATCCATGTGCGCCTTGTGCGGTTGAGGTTTGTTTGCGCTAAGTCCTTTAGTTATAGCACGAGCGCCCGCACCGCCTTCGCCAGCCTTTACTCGACATAAAAAAGGCGCTGAGCCGTATGGCCCAGCGCCCATGGCGCTTTGCGGCATCCAGCCAAGGCGGGGAGGAACCGAGTCAGCCTCCCCCTCGCCAAATTCGCCCGTTTAGCGAATGTTGTAGAACGCGGCCTTGCCGGCGTAGCGCGCGCTGCCCTCGAGCTCGTCCTCGATGCGGATGAGCTGGTTGTACTTGGCGATACGGTCACTGCGGCACGGGGCGCCCGACTTGATCTGGCCGGCGTTGACGCCCACAACGAGGTCGGCGATCGTGGAGTCCTCGGTTTCGCCGGAGCGGTGGCTCACGATGCAAGCGTAGCCAGCCTCCTTGGCGGTTTCGATGGCCTCGAGCGACTCGGTGAGCGTGCCGATCTGGTTGACCTTGACCAGGATTGCGTTGGCGGCGCCCAGCTCGATGCCCTTCTCGAGGCGCTCGGTGTTGGTGACGAACAGGTCGTCGCCCACCAGCTGCACCTTATTGCCAATGCGGTGGGTGAGCTCGACCCAGCCGTCCCAGTCCTCCTCGGCCATGCCGTCCTCGATGGAGATGATGGGATAGGTGTCGACGAGCTTCTCCCAGTAATCGACCATCTGGGCACTCGTATACTCCACGCCCTCGCCCTTGAGCTCGTACATGCCGGTCTCGGCGTTGTAGAACTCGGTCGATGCCGGATCCATGGCGTACATGAAGTCGATGCCGGGCTTAAAGCCGGCCTTCTCGACGGCCTTGGTGATGTACTCGAACGGCTCAGCATTGGTCTTGAGGTTGGGCGCAAAGCCGCCCTCGTCGCCCACACCGCCGCCCAAGCCCGCCTCGTGCAGCACGCCCTTGAGGGTGTGGTAGACCTCGGCGCACCAACGCAGGCCCTCGGCAAAGCTCGGGGCGCCCACCGGCATGATCATGAACTCCTGGAAGTCAACGTTGTTGTCGGCATGCACGCCGCCGTTGAGGATGTTCATCATGGGCGTGGGCAGCAGGTGGGCGTTGACGCCGCCCAGGTACTGGTACAGCGACAGGCCCGCCGACTCGGCAGCGGCGCGGGCGACGGCCAGCGACACGCCCAGGATGGCGTTGGCGCCGAGCTTGGTCTTGTTGGGCGTACCGTCGGCGGCGATTAGCGCGGCATCGACAGCGCGCTGATCGAAGGCATCGAGGCCCACGACGGCATCGGCGCACTCGTTGTTGACGTGCTCGACGGCCTGAGAGACGCCCTTGCCCAGGTAGCGACCCTTGTCGCCGTCGCGCAGCTCACATGCCTCAAAGGCACCGGTCGATGCGCCCGAAGGCACCATCGCGCGACCGAAGCTGCCGTCCTCGAGCACGACCTCGACCTCGACGGTGGGGTTGCCGCGGCTGTCGAGCACCTCGCGACCGTAGACGTCCAAAATATCGCTCATGTTGTCTCCCTCTCACTTGGAAACGGGTTGAATGCTTGGCGACCGGCTGACCGTGCACCGTCGGTGTGCCTCCGTAAGTTAGCCATGTCGCACTTTTTGCATTATGCCCTAAGTTAGCCTAGGGATACAATCTTTTTAAAAATAATGGGAGCGATGGGACAAGTCCGTCCCGTCGCTCCCGCGGTATTACTCCCCCGCCTTCACGCCGTCCCACAGGTCGTTGAGCCCGTGGGTCGAAAGCTCGGCAAGATCAACATGGGCATCGGCCGCCATCTGCTCCATCGCGGCCCAACGGCGGCGGAACTTTGCCGTGCTGGCACGGAGGGCGCTCTCGGCGTCAATCCCCTCTTTACGCGCCACGTTGACCAGGGCAAAGAGTAGGTCACCGAACTCCATTTCGCGCTCGGGCGTTCCGGGGGCCTCGGCCTCAAACTCGGCACGTTCCTCGGCGACCTCGTCCCACACGTCCTGGACCGTATCCCACTCAAAGCCCACGGCAGCCGCCTTGCGCGACACCTTCTGCGCCTGCATCAGCGCCGGCAGGTGCGTGGGCACACCGTCGAGCAAGCCCTCGGGCGCGGCCTCGCCCGCCGCCACGGCCTGGTCCTTGGCGGCCTTCTCGGCAAGCTTGACCTCGTCCCAGATCTTAAGCACCTCGTCGGAGCTGCCGGCATCCGCATCGCCAAACACGTGCGGATGGCGGCGAATGAGCTTGGCGTCGATATCTCGCGCCACGTCGGCCAGTGTAAACTCACCGACATCCGCCGCAATCTGTGCATGCAGCACGACTTGCATGAGCACATCGCCCAGCTCCTCGCGAAGATGAGCCGCGTCATCCGCCTCGATGCAGTCGAGTGCCTCGTAGGCCTCCTCGATCATGTTCTTGCCAATGCTGCGGTGCGTCTGCTCGCGGTCCCACGGGCAGCCGTCGGGCTGACGCAGGCGCCAGATAGTCTGTACCAGATGCTGTAACTCGGCCGATGCATCGACCAGCGTCGACAGGTCGCGCGAACCCTCGGCATTTTGCTGAGCCATATGCTCGGGCATGATTATTCCTCCTCAAGGATCACATGGCGGAACGCGCCGCCCTCGTAGATACCGTAGCTGTGCGTGCCGTCTTTGGGAATGCTCACGCTGCCGGGGTTGAAGAGCCACAGACCCGGGTGAGTCACGCTCGCTTCGTTGACCTTGATGTGCGTGTGGCCGTAGACGAGCGCGGAGCCCTCGGGCAGCGCGGGCGCGTGGTCGACGCTGTTGTGCATGCCGGCGCCAAAGACGTGGCCGTGCGTCAGGAACAGCTCGCGGCCGGTCTCGTCGAACAGCGTGGCGTAGTCGGCCATGACGGGAAAGTCGAGGACCATCTGGTCGACCTCGGCGTCGCAGTTGCCGCGCACCGCGATGATGCGGTCGGCCAGTGCGTTGAGCAGCGGAATCACGCGCTTAGGGGCGTAGTCGCACGGCAGGTCGTTGCGTGGGCCGTGGTAGAGCAGGTCACCCAGCAGTAGGATGCGGTCGGGGTCTTCGCGCTCGATGGCGGCGACCAAGCGCTCGGCCCAGTATGCCGAGCCGTGGATATCGGAAGCGATGAGGTATTTCATGAAGGGTCCTTTCGGTGAGGTTGATGGGGTGGGTGCGGCGCGTCGTCGCCCGTGTTACTCAAATCGCAGCACCGCGGCTTGTGCCGCCTGCATTACGCGCTGGAACGGCACGTTATGCTCGCGGGCAAGACGGGCGCAGTCCTCGTACTCGGGCGCCGCGCGCTCGCTACCGTCGGGCAGAGTCGCCACCTTAACGGGCACCTCGCCCCAAGGCGTTGCCACCTGCTCAAAGCGCCGCGGCAGGCAGACGCGCTCCATGACTTGGCGCCGGATGCCGTTGGTCGTGGTTTCCAGAAAGATAATCGTCTGCAGGCGCTCGATATCCTCATGCGAGCAAATCACCTGCAGCTGCCAGCCGGGACGGCCCTTTTTGCAATAGAGGGGTAGCCAGTGCACCTCACGGGCGCCCTCATCGCGCAGGCGGTCGGCGGCGTAGGCGAGCACCTCGGGCGACGCGTCGTCGATATCGCATTCCAGCTTGACGATGGTTTCGGGCGCATCGGTCTCGCAAGACAGCGGGGATTTGCTATCGCATTGCATACGGTCCGGGTCCTTTCCGCGCGGGCTCGTTTTGTTCACCCAAACGCTAGCACATCGCGGGCGGCGTGGATGTGACGGCGCGTGATGAGCGCGATTTTCCCTGTCCGCAAGAAACCGACACCCCACCGCCCCAGCCAAACATGTACATCAGCCTCCAAACATGTCATTATTTGCAGCTTTTGAAGGCTGATGTACATGTTTTGAGGCAGGGTCGATGTCGTGCGGCAGCCCTTGCGCGCCATCTGCCCTTTCCAGTCGGTTTCGACTTGCGGCGTTCCCGGCGCGCCAGGGGTCGCGCCATTACAATGGAGCAGATTCGCCAAATGCAAAGGAGTCGCCATGCCCGCGTGCCCGCTGGTCGATTGCCACACCCATACCTCGTTTTCGGACGGTCATGCCACGTTCGAGGATAACGTCCGCGCTGCCGCGGCCGCCGGCTGTCGCGTCATGGTCTCGGCCGATCACCTCACCCTACCTGCCAGTATGGACTTTAGCTGCGAGGTTCAGGTTGCGGAGGGCGACCTGGCGGCGCATCGCTTGGCATTTGAGGACGCCTGCAAACTCGCCGCGCAGATCGCGCCAGAGCTCGAGCTTATCTATGGCTTTGAATGCGATTGGTACGAGGGCTGCGAGCCTTTAGTTGAGCGCTGGTCCGCGGGCGCCGCCGTACGCCTAGGTAGCGTGCACTGGATTGGCGATCCAGGCGATATTATGGCGGGAGCCGCGGGCACGGCGGGAACGAAGGACGTCGCTCGTCCCGATACGCCCGATTCGCCCTGCGGCTGGATCGACGACGACACCGATCTGCATGTTTGGGAAAACCTGGGCGTACGCGGCGTATGGGAGCGCTACGTCGACGACTGGTGCCGCGCCTGCGAGAGCTCGCTCAACTTTGACGTGATGGCCCACCCCGACCTGGTCATGCGCTTTTCAAAGGAAGATTTTGCGCCCGACTTTAACCCCATGTCACTCTGGGAGCAGATGGCCGAGTGCGCTCACGACACGGGCCGCCGCGTTGAGGTCTCAACTGCCGCACCGCGCAAGGGGCTCGACGACTACTACCCCGCGACTGGCCTTTTGCGCTGCTTTGCCTATGCCGAGGTGCCCATTACCTTTGGCTCGGATGCGCACCGCGCCTGCGATATTTGCTGGAATATCCGCGAGGCCCAAGCCCATGCCTATGACTGCGGCTACCGGACTTTCGACATTCCCCGTTCCACCGGCGAATGGGAACCAACACCCCTCGCCTAGCCATCCCTTCATAAGTTGCGGTGAAATAGTCCCTGTTTATAGCCCTAGGACCGTCAAACAAGAACTATTCCACCGCAACTTCTATGGTCATCGGGGACGTTCTTTAACGACTAGTGGCGACGGGCGTTGAGTTCGCCGGCCAGCTCGTCGAGGGTGATGCCGTAGCGCTCAAGCGTCACGAGCAAGTGGTAGATCAGGTCGCCGGCTTCGTAGCGAATGTGGTCGTGGTCGTTGTCCTTGCAGGCCATGATCACCTCGCTCGCCTCCTCGGCAAGCTTCTTGAGCAGCTCGTCCTCGACGTCGGTCAGCAACCGAGCGGTATAGCTCTCCTGCGGCGATACATCGCGACGACCGTGAATCACCTCGGCCAGACCCGTCAGCGTCTCACCGATATTTCCATCCTGAACATTTGCGGTGCGCACACCCATGATTCAATCCTTTCTGGTTGGCCGGAGCGTCTGACCGAGCGCCCGCCCTACGCGAGTTTCTTAAAGAAGCAGGTACGGTTGCCGGTATGGCACGCCGGACCCGGAGAATCGACCTTGACCAGCAGCGTGTCGCTATCGCAGTCGGCCCAGAGCTCCTTGACCTCCTGCATGTTGCCGCTCGTCGCGCCTTTATTCCAGAGCTCCTGGCGGCTGCGACTCCAAAACCACGTGGTGCCGGTCTTGAGTGTCAGCCCCACCGACTCCTCGTTCATCCAGGCAACCATAAGCACCTCACCAGTGTCATATTGCTGAACCACGCAAGGAATCAGCCCACGGGCGTCGTATGTAAGATCAGACGCTTCTATTACCTCAGTCATCATTTCTCCCAAGTAATTACCGTAAACCCCACAGGTCGGCGAGGGTTGCCCAGGTGCCGCAGGTTGTCGCGAAAGAGGAGCGACGCGTACTTTGGTACGCGAGCGACGGTTTGAGCGGCAAGATGCGGTGCCTGGGCAAGCCGCAGCACTAGAAGTCCAACCTCACAGGAATACCTTGAGAGGCCATATACTCTTTGACTTCGCGAATGCTGAAGGTTCCAAAGTGAAAGACGCTCGCCGCCAGCACGGCGTCGGCCTCGCCCTCAATCACGCCCTCAGCGAAATGCTCGAGTGTGCCCACGCCGCCGCTCGCAATGACGGGGATTGGCACCGCGCGCGCCACGGCGCGGGTGAGCGCCAAATCAAAGCCGGCCTTGGTGCCGTCGCGATCCATGCTGGTGAGCAGGATCTCGCCGGCGCCACGACGAGCCGCCTCCTCGGCCCACGCCACCGCGTCGATACCCGTAGCGTTGCGGCCGCCCGCCGTAAAGACCTCCCACTTATCGGCGCCCGGCTCCCCGGGCAGGCCGACGCGTTTGGCATCGATCGCCACGACCACGGCCTGGCTGCCAAACGCCGCGGCGGCCTGGCTGATCAACGACGGATCGCGCACAGCGGCAGAGTTAAGCGACACCTTGTCGGCACCGGCGGCAACCATGGTTCGCATGCCCGCCAAGTCGCGGAAACCGCCGCCCACGGTATAGGGAATAGCGAGCTCCTCGGCCGCGTGCGCCGCCATCTCGATGGTCGTCGCGCGGTTGTCGCTCGTCGCGGTAATGTCCAGGAACACAACCTCGTCCGCGCCCTCGCGGTCGTAGGCGCGAGCGAGCTCCACCGGATCGCCCGCGTCGCGCAGGCTCACAAAGTTGACGCCCTTGACCACACGGCCGTCTTTGACGTCCAGGCAGGGGATTACGCGTTTGGTAAGCATGGGCTACTCCTCCCCTCGGGCAGCAGCAAGTGCCTGGACCAGCGTAAAATTGCCCTCGTAGAGTGCACGACCGGTAATGGCGCCTTCAATCACGCCCTCACCCACCGCGGCCAGTGCGCGGATGTCGTTGAGCGTCGAGATACCGCCCGAAGCCACAACGGGAAAACCCGCGACCTCGGTCACATGGCAATATGCCGCCACATCAATACCCGTCTGCATGCCGTCGCGCGCGATATCGGTGTACACCAGATGCTTAAAGCCCAGCTCGGTGAGCTGCGCCACGGCATCGTCGAGCGCCACGCCCGCGCCGTCGCGCCAGCCGTTCACCTTGACCTGGCCATCGCGCGCGGCGATGTCTGCCACCAGCAGCTCGCCAAAGCCGCGGGCGGCCACCTCGGCAAAACCCGGCTCGGTCACGAGCACCGTGCCCAGCGCGATGCGGCGCGCGCCGTAGCCCGCCAGTTCATCGATGCGCGCGAGCGAGCGAACGCCGCCGCCCACGTCCACGGACAGGCCGTCGACGCCACAGATGGCCTTAATCGCCGCCGAGTTGGCAGCGCGCGCGTCCTCGTCCTCGCCAAAGGCAGCGGATAGGTCGACGACGTGCACCCAGTCCGCACCCTGTTCGGCAAAGGAACGGGCAATGGCGACGGGGTCGTCGGAATATACCTTGCAGCGGCTGCGGTCGCCGCGCTCCAGGCGCACGACCTTGCCACCGATCAAATCGATTGCGGGAAACAGGATCATCGGCCAACCTCCTCGACGATGTTGACGAAGTTCTTAAGGATGCGCTGACCCAGCGCGGAGGATTTCTCGGGATGGAACTGGCAGCCCCACACGTTGCCATGGCGCACGATGCACGGGAAACTCCGCGTATAGTGCGTGCATGCCAGCACATTGGCGGCATCGGCGTCGTCAGCCGCCGCGTAGCTGTGGGTGAAGTACATGTTGGCGCCCTCGGCAAAACCGACAAGCAGCGGATCGGCCGCACCGGCGGGCGTCATGTGCACCTGGTCCCAACCCACGTGCGGCACCTTCAGGCGGCTCGACTCCAAGCGCGTGCACGAACCGCGCATAATGCCCAGGCCATCGACCCAGGGACCGCCAGCCTGCTCGGAGGCGCTGTCGTCCGCGACCACGCCCTCGTCCGCCGGCACGCCCTCGTTGCCGCGCTCAAAAAATAGCTGAAGGCCCAGGCAGATGCCGAGCAGCGGAGTTCCGGCGGCAACGGCGTCGAGCACCGCATCCGCCTCGCCACTCTGGCGCATAAAGGCGATCGCGTCATAGAACGCGCCTACGCCCGGGATAACCAGGCCGTCGGCGCGGCGGATCTGCTCCAGGTCGTCCGACGTACAGGCGGCAGCACCGGCACGCGCAAGCCCGCGCACAACGCTCGACAAGTTGCCCTTGTGGTAGTCGACCACCACGATCTTCGGTTCGCCCACGCGACCCTCCTTTTCCCTATTCAAAACCTGCCAAAAAGGGACAGGTTTATTTTGGTCGGTTAAACGTTCACCCACCACATGAGACAGCATTCCCGCAGATAAAACCTGCCAAAATAAACCTGTCCCTTTTTGGCAGGCTACAGCGAGCCCTTGGTGCTGGGGATGCCCTGCACGCGGGGATCGAGCTCGCAGGCGCGGCGCATCGTGCGGCCCACGGCCTTAAAGGCGGCCTCGATAATGTGATGCGAGTTGCCACCCGCCAGCTCGCGCACGTGCAGCGTGAGCTTGGCATCGCGCGCAAAGGCGTAGAAGAACTCGACGGCCAGCTCGGTATCAAAGCTGCCCACGCGCTCGGTCGGCACGGGCAGCTCGCAATAGGCCTGGCCGCGGCCCGAGATATCCACGGCGGCCATCACGAGCGTCTCGTCCATGGCGATCGCCGCGTCGGCAAAGCGCGTAATACCCGCCTTGTCGCCCAGCGCCTGGAAAAACGCCTCGCCCAGCACGATGCCCGTGTCCTCGACGGTGTGGTGTGCGTCGACCTCCACATCGCCCACCGCATGCACCGTCAAATCGAACAGGCCATGGCGACCAAAGGCGTTGAGCATATGGTCGAAAAACGGTACGCCGGTCGAGATATCGCACACGCCGTTCCCGTCCAGGTCGAGCTTGACGACAATGTCGGTCTCACCCGTCTTGCGGGTCACCTCGGCATAACGGCCCATCTACATCTCCTCCTTCACCAGCGCGGCAAACGCAGCCAGCACCTCATCGTTTTCCTGCGGCGTACCCACAGTGATGCGCAGACAGTCCGCAAGCCCCGGCGCGTAGCTAAAGTCGCGCACCAAAATCGAATACTCTTCGCGCAGACGCTCGCGCACGCGCGTGGCATGCGGCGTGCGCACGAGCACAAAGTTCGCCGCGCTCGGCCATGCCTCCACGGGCATGCCCTCGGCAGCCATTGCGCGCAGGGCGCACAGCTCGCGCTCGCGCTCGGATGCGACCTGTGCCACCACGGGCGCGTACGCATCGCGGGCACGCACACAGGCAAGCGCCGTGGCTTGGCTCAGCACATTGACCGAATAGATCTGGCGAATCGCCGCGAACACGTCGATGACCTCGGGGGCTGCAATCACATAGCCCAGACGCGTACCGGCGGCGCCAAACGCCTTGGACAGCGTATGCAAAATCACCAGGTTGGGATGCTCGGCGATAAGGCCTTGCGCCGTGGTGGCCGCTCCAAACGAATCGTCGGCAAACTCAACATAGGCTTCGTCGACCATTACCATGCCGGGGCACGCATCGCACAGGGCCGCGACAAAGTCGAGCGGCGCCACGTCGCCCGTGGGATTGTTGGGCGAGGTCACGATTGCCAGGTTGCACTCGGGCGCCGCGGCAAGCACGGCTGTCTGGTCGAGCTCAAAGCTCGCCGGATCACGCCACACGTCGCGCACCTCGGTCTGGCACAGAGACGCAAAGAAGGCATACTCACTAAAGCACGGCGGGCAGTTGAGCAGGGTCCGCCCCGCGCCGCCAAACACCAGCAGATAGTTATAGAGCAGCTCGTCGCCGCCGTTTCCCACGCAAATGTTCTCGCGCATCACGCCATGCCAGGCAGCAAGCTCGTCACGCAGGTCGTTAGACATGGGATCGGGGTAGCGGTTGAGCGGTGTGGCAGCCAGCGCCGCGTCAACCGCGTCGCGCACGCCGGCCGGCACAGGATAGGTGTTCTCGTTGGCGGAAAGGTTGATGCGCGTGGGCGTAAAGTTGGGATCGTAGGGCTCGATACCGGCCAAGTAGGGCTGGACGAACTCCTTCATACGGGGCGTCAGCTCGGCCATATTAGGCCTCCCTGCCGGTCGCGCTCGCGCCACCCACGCCCGCAGCCGCCAGGTCAACGCCCTCGGCAACCGTCGCCACGGCGTCGCCCGGCCAGGCGACCTTGGTCAGGTCGGCCGCGCCCAGAGACTCGGCGCTCACGGCATCCTCGCCCTGCTCCAACACGCGGCGGCGCAGAGCGGCCGAAAGCGCGTGCGCCCACAGGCCCTCGGCCTCGGCCAGGCGCTGCGTGGCGGGAGCGTCCGAGAGCAGACCCTCGGGCGTATAGCAAATGACGCTCGAGCGCTTGACGAACTCTTCCGCCGAAAGCGGGTTGGAGAACATGGCCGTGCCACCGGTCGGCAGCGTGTGGTTGGAGCCGGCAACATAATCGCCGAGCGGCTCGGAGCTCCAAGCGCCCACAAAGATGGCGCCGGCGTTGCGGATACCGCCAAGCAGGCCCATCGCATCCTTGCAGTGCAGCTCCAGGTGCTCGGGCGCCACGGTGTTCACGGCCTCGACGGCGGCAGCCATGTCGGCGGCCACCACGATGGTGCCCTCATTGTCGAGCGAGGCGCGTGTAATCTCGGCACGCGGCGACTGCGCCACCAGAACGTCGATACCCGCCTCGACCTCGCGCGCAAACTGCTCGTCGCAGGTCACCAGATAGCAAGCTGCCAGCGGGTCGTGCTCGGCCTGGGCCATCAGGTCGGCCGCGACCACCATGGGCTTGGCCGTGGCATCGGCCAGCACGCAGACCTCGGACGGGCCGGCGACCATGTCGATGCCCACGTCGCCGGAGACAATCTGCTTGGCAGCGGCAACAAAAGCGTTGCCCGGGCCGGTGATTTTGTCGACGCGCGGAATGGTCTCGGTACCGTATGCCAGCGCGGCCACGGCCTGGGCGCCGCCCACCATATAGATCTCGTCCACGCCGCTGAGCTTTGCCGCGGCGAGCGTGTAGGGGCTGATCAGGCCGTCCTTTTGCGGCGGAGTCACCATAACCACGCGTTTGACGCCGGCCACCTTGGCGGGAATGGCGTTCATAAGCACGGTGGAAGGGTACTGCGCACGACCGCCCGGCACATAGATGCCAGCTGCAGCAAGCGGGGTAACCTTAACGCCGAGCATCGTGCCGTCCGAGCGCGTGGTAAACCAGCTCTGCTCGACCTCGCGCTGGTGGAACTCACGAATCTGGCGTGCAGCCCTCTCGAGCGCGGCGACAAAGGCCGGATCGAGACCTTCGAGTGCGGCATCGATCTGCTCCTGCGGCAGACGGAAGCTCTGCAGCTCAACACCGTCAAAACGCTGGCAGTAATCGCGCACCGCGGCATCACCGTTGGCACGCACGTTGACCACGATATCGCGGGCGGCGTCGACGATGTTTTGCGGCAGCACGCCCTTGCGGTTGAGTTGGTTGGTAACGAGACGCTCACCGGGAGCAAGCTTGATAGTCTTCATATCGGTATCCCCTATCGGTCGAGGTTGCATTCGAAAAACGAGAGGCCGGGCAGCGGCGCCAGTCGGCCCGCAGCCCAGACGTTGGGGCGCCCGTGCGTGCTCGCGCTATTGTGCCGAGCCCGCAACGGGCTCAAAATGCTTGTCCTTCACAGCTGCCGCCAAGCGATCGGCCAGATTGCGCACGCGCGGATCCAGGCGTGCGGCGCCTGGGTTGACAAAGAAGCGGGCCGTACAGTCCATGATGCAGCCAGTGATGACCAGGTCGTTGTCGCGCAGCGTGGCACCCGTGGCGGTAATATCCACAATGCGATCGGTCATGCCGACGATGGGGCCCAGCTCGATGTTGCCGTGCAGCGAGACGATATCGGCATTCACGCCGCGCTCGGCATACCAGGCGCTCGCGATGCGCGGATACTTGGTGGCCACGCGAAGCGACCCGCGGCGGGCATAGTTGCGCTCAGCCTGATCGGCGCGCCATGCGGGTTCCGCCTCGATAAAGGTGCACAGACCGTATCCCAAGTCGACCAGTTGCAGCAGGTTGAGATCGGCCTCGATGAGCGAGTCCCAACCGCAGATGCCGCAATCGGCACCACCGCAGCCCACAAAGGCGGGCGCGTCGCTGGGGCGCACGATGACAAACTCGATATCACCGACCGCACCCTCACCGGCGTGTGTGTCGCGGCCGCGTACGATGAGGTGACGACCAGGATCGCGCAACTCAGAGACATCCAAGCCCGCAGCCTCGAGCACGTCGAGCGTGTCGGCCTTGAGCGAGCCCTTGGGCACGGCGATGCGCAGCGGACCCTCGGCGCCACGGCCCGCGGCGTGATCGCCATCGGAAGCGGCGTCCTCGGCAGAGGTGCGCGCGGCCTCCAGACGCTCGAGCGAAAAGGCAAAGCCCGCCGCCGGCACCTCGATACCGTCGCCAAACGCACCGGTAAAGATGGAGTCGTAGCGTCCGCCCGAACCGACCGGATCGGGCAGGCCGCCGGCATAGGCCTTAAAGACCAGACCCGTGTAGTAATCAAAAGAGTTCATGATGGAGAAGTCGAAGGACAGCACCTGGGCGTCCTCGGGAGCCAGGCCCTCGACCAGGGCACGCAGTTCGCGCGTCAGCGGCGCGACGATGCCGGCAGCCTCCAGCAGCGCATCCACGCGGTCGAGCACCTCGGCACCACCGTGCAGGCGCGGCAGCTCGCTAATGGCGGCCTTGACGGCATCGGACTCGGCGCTGGCAGCCACGCGGGCATCGAGGCCCACAAAGTCGTTGGCATGCACGCAGCGTAGGGCCTCGGCAGCCAGCTCACAATCCCCACATACCGCGAGCAATTCCTTAAAAGGACGCACACTGCCTGCGATAATGCGCGCATCGGGAAGCGCCAGCTCGCGTACGGCCTCGGCAACGAGCGAGACAATCTCAACATCGCCCGCGGTATCTCCCGCGCCGATGAGCTCAAAGCCCAACTGCGTAAACTGACGCGAGCCACCGGCATTGCGCTGACACTCGCGAACCACCGGCGCCTCGTAGCGAAGACGCAACGGCAGATCGGCCGCGCGCATGCGGGTCGAGACCAAGCGAACGATCGGCAGCGTGTTGTCGGGACGGACCACCAGCAGGCGACCGTCGTCGTCAAAGAGCTTAAACGGCGTGTCCGCAATGCGGCCGCCCTCCTCGAGCGAGCCCTTGTCCTCGAGCAGCGGCGTCTCGACCGGAAGGTAATGATGCTCCCTAAAGCAGCCCTTCACCGTACATGCGATCTCCTCGCGCGCCTGAGCCTCCTCGGGCAATATGTCCCGGAATCCCCACGGTGTGGCCGTCATCTGGTGAGCCTCCTCATGCTGCGTTTCATATAGAACGAAAGACCGGCATAGCTCCGCCGGTCTTCTGGGTACTTTAGCATACTAGAGTGCTTGCGGGGAAAATCGTCTTTCTCGGCTCACAGCGTATTCATTTGGAAACATAGGAGCGGATTGCCCACGGCCCACCTCTACAGCGAAGGGCATCGACAGTCCATCCGGAAACGGCATCCCGTTTCCCGCCGCCATTCTGGGATGCGTTTTCCGCTCAAAGCTCAACCGGAAACTCCATCCCGTTCCGAGCTCAAATTCTGGGATGGACTTTCCGCTGAAGGCCTCAACTGGAAACTGCACCCCATTCAGAGCATCAAATCTGGGATGCATTTTCCGCCGAGCATGCCATCCGGAAAATGCATCCCACCCTAAGAGCAAAATCCGGGACACGCTTTCCGCTGAGGACCTCAGCCGGAAACGGCATCCCATCCTGCGCCGGGATTCCGGGACAAACTTTCCGCCAGAGCCCTCAAACGGAAAGCGCATCCCAGAATTCGCAGGGGAACGACACGTGCCTTCCCGACAAGCCTACGAAGCCGTCCTTGGGCACATCTCACGCCGGCAGCAACGCAAAAAGGGCGCCCGCGCAAATGCGGACGCTCTTGTGCAGGGTCGAGATATCAACCAGCCAAGATATCGGACCCGCGACCAGCTCTTAGTAGTCGAACTGGTGGTAGTAGCGGCGGTACTTGAGGTTGTGCTTGGTGACCAGCTCGTAGTTGCGCGAGAGGCGGTCGGTGGTCAGCACGGACAGGATCCAGGGCGACACGATGACGCGGAAGTCGTCGTCTAGGCCCGGGATCGCGTACTCGGCGGTGTCGATGATGACAACGAGCGCCCAGCCGTGCGCCAGGACGCTCTAGGCGCTAATAGTTGTAGGTATATCCGCCGGCGTCGCCGCGGGTAAAAGACTTAGCATGCTCGATTGCCTGCCCACTCGAGTCATAGGTCAGGCCTTCCAGAACGAGCGCCAGATCGCCCGGCTCAAGATTGAGCAAGCTCGCATCGCGTGCGCCCAGCGCCTCGATATCGAGTTTCTCAACCGACTTATCTGGCTTGCGTCCCAACATATCGTAGGTCTCGAATAGGCTGAAGACCGAAATGTCCACGTCTTCGATGCCCGGAAACAGCAGACACGGAATCAGCGTCATCTCGATCGATACGGGCTCACCATCAATGCAGTTGAGGCGGCGCACCGAGTAAAGCAGATCGTCCTCGGCGATGTCAAACAGGTCGGCATAATACGGACCGGCGTAGCGTTTGGAGCGCGCCAGGATGCGCACCGACGGCGTCGCACCCGATGCCAGAACCGACTGACGGAAGCCACCCTTGCGTTCGTGCTCGTCAAACCACTTGTGTCCCACAAAAGCGCCCTTGCCCTGCACGCGACGAATCTGGCCACTTTTGACCAGCTCGTCCATGGCGCTGCGGATTGTCAGGCGCGTCGTGCCAAACTCCTCGGCCAGCTCGTTTTCGGACGGAATCATCGAGCCCGTCGGGTAGTCGCCGCGCTCGATTCGCTCCGCAATGCAGCGGCGAATTTGTTTGTAAATCGGCAAGTCTTCTACTGCATCAGCCATTCGACACCTACTTTCGTCGCAACACCGTCTGCCTCGCCGTTATCGGCAAAACGATACTTGGTCGGCAGAATCACGGACTTGCAATACTCGACAAAGCCATCGTTCTCGTCACGCTCGTGCGAAGCCTTGTAAAACACCGGCGTGCCCTCCTGAGCATCCAGTAACTTGGCCTCGTCGGCGTTCAGACGGCTGATGGAAATATGCTCCTTGCCGTGCGTCACATGGACATTCCCCTCTTTGAGCAAAACGTCGTAGAGGCTTTCCTGCTCAAAGTCGTGATCGGGAAGCGAGGGGCACAAAGACAGATTGACGTGAGCCGTCTCAATCGACGCCGGGGAACCATTAACCACGCGCACACGTCGAATGCAGAAGAGCGGCATGCCCAGGTCAATCTGGGCTTTTTGGGCCAGATTGATATCGGCGTACACGATCTTGGACCAAACCAGGCGTGCGGTTGACTTTGAGCCAACCCTCTCCACCGCCTGCGTATAGTTCCATGTTTCCTGAAAGATGTTCAGCGGTTTGGGAGGACACACATAGGTGCCCGAACCGCGGCGGCTTTCCAAAGTTCCGCACGAAATAAGGCGCGTGATCGCAGCACGCAACGCCGTGCGCGACACGCCCAGCTCTTCACAGAGCACACGCTCGGCGGGCAGCCGGTCGCCACCCTGCAGGTCATAATGATTGATATACCAAAGAATGCCCTCAAAGGCGCGATCTTTGGGCGGAATCGCATATGGTTCACCCGACATGTGCAAGGCTCCTCAACCGCTTGATGCTGCAGGCATCATTGCTCCGGACGTCCCATGACGTCGAAGGCTTCTTTAATATGCTCCGCAACGTTCCGATACGACCGATACAGGCCGAAGTCTCGCTTGACTTCGCCCGCGATCACCGGAATCTCAAGCTTCAAAATCTCATCCTCGCCGGCTTGCACGGCAACGATGACACCCATACCAAGGCACATATTACGCTTGGCGGCGTTGTTTTTGGTAACCTGAGCTGAATTAATCAAAATCTGCTGAGCTAGTTCGCGATTGCTAAGCTCCGGCACATCCTCGAGATTTCCGGTCTCGACAATCTCGCACTGCAACACGTCCGCATAGTCAAAAATCTTCGGCTCGCCGCCGCGCTGATGCACGGCCCACTTGCGACGCGTGGCATCCTGGTAGATAGCCGGCAAAAACGTAAACCGTGGCGGGCCAAAAATCGTATCCGTGATGGTAAACACATCGGGATCAAAGGCATCCTGCGGGTTTTTCTTCTTGAACAGCCCCACATCCGCTTCCCGTACTAGAATTAAACAACTCAAGCAGAATATAGTACCAATTTCAAACCGCCGCCCTACCCTATCGGCGCACGGCGTCTATGACCCGCTTAGCGGAAAAGTTTACGGACGAGGGCTGGGGTGCCTGCCGGCAAATAGCGGACACTCCGCATGCAATCTATGCAAACAAACAAGTGCGCTTAGCTATATTCGGTAAGGTCAAGCACGCTGTCCTTCACGATGAGCACAGGCTCCAGGACGACTTCATCGGCGCGCTTGCCGCCCTTACCGGCCAAGCGTTTTGCCATACAGCTAAAGGCATGCTCGGCCAGCACGCCGGGATCCTGCTCGATCGCGGTCAGTGCCGGCTCAAACAGCACATCAGCAGCCGAGTTGTCATAGCTCACCACCGAGATGTCACCCGGAATGCTCTTCCCCATCTCATGCAGGCGCTTGAGCAGACCCAGCGCAATGTTGTCCGAGCTTGCGAACACAGCAGTAGCGTCGGTTGCCAGCACCGCCTCCGATGCCTCATAGGCACTCGGAATATAGTACTCGCTCTCGAACTCCAAGCGCGCATCGATGGGCAGCCCCACCTCACGCAGCGCACGCTCGTAGCCGGCAAGACGCTTACGACCCGTATTGGAACGGCGCGCATTAACCAAGCAGGCAATACGACGGTGGCCCTGCTCGATTAGATAGCGGGTGGCCATATAGCCGCCCATCTCGTGGTCGAACATCACCTTGTCGCACTCGAGTCCCTCAATGGCACGGTCAACCATTACCGCCGGGATGGGCAGATGGCTGACTTCTTCGCGCAAAGCGCGGTCGTCCGAGAATTCGTCGCCCACGACCAAGAACACACCATCGACGCCGCGCGTCACCAGCTGGCGCAGGAGCTCTAGATCGTCCTCGGCGCTTCCACCCGAGCTGGTAATAAAGAGCGCGTAGCCGTCCTCGCGGCAGCGCTTTTCCAGGCTGCCAGCGAGCGAGGCGAAAAAACGGCTCTCGATGTTGGGAACGATAAGGCCCAGCGTGCGCGACTCGCGCATGACCAGGCTGCGCGCAATCTGGTTGGGAACATAGTGGTTGCGCGCCGCGACCTCTTTGATGCGCTTGCGGTTTTCTTCCGAGATGCGACAAGGCCGATTGTTGAGAACAAGCGAGACCGACGAGGGGGAAAGCCCCACCTCCTGGGCAATCTGCTTGAGAGTAACTTTGTTGCCCATCTCGCTCCTTCCGAGTATTCGCGCAATCTCTTGAAAGTATAGCGACCGTCCCTCCACCTCGATGATAAACACTTTACCAATCCGGTAGACGGCTGTTTTATCGCCGCGATTGGTGCAAAGTAACCTGACCCCTTTGCACCATGTGGTGCATTGGGGTCAGGTTACTTTGCACCAAATCCATCTGGGTGGGGTATATTGCAATCGATTGATGAAAACGACCACCATAAGGCGGATATTCGTATGCACGAGAATGACTTTTTTAACGAGGACCTGCTCTGCGCGCTTGCCGGTGTTGCCGGCGAGGACAACGTGCTCATGAGCGAGCCCATGCGCGAGCACACCACGTTTAAGATCGGCGGCCCGGCCGATGTCTTTGTCACGCCCGATACCGAGCAGGGACTCGTCGCCACGCTTGACACCTGCTATCGCTGCGATCTGCCGCTCACCATCGTGGGCAACGGCTCCGACCTGCTCGTCGGCGACAAGGGCATCCGCGGCGTCGTCGTGGCGTTGGGTGAGGGCCTCTCCGACATCACCGTCGATGGCACGCACGTTACGGCAGCAGCCGGTGCGCTGCTCTCGGATGTTGCGGCCGCGGCGGCCGAGGCCGGTCTCACCGGCATGGAGGCTATCTCGGGTATCCCCGGATCGGTCGGCGGAGCCTGCTACATGAACGCCGGCGCCTACGGTGCCTGCATGGCCGATGTGTTGGAGTCCGTACGCGTCTACAAACCTGCCCGCGCCCTTGACGACGGCACGCGCGGCAGCGGCAACATCATTGAGTTCGATGTCGATGAGCTCAACTTGGGCTATCGCAAAAGCCGCATCGCCGACGATGGGTTCATCGTGCTCACCGCAACCTTTAACCTGGCCCCAGGCAACGCCGCAATGATTAAGGCCGATATGGACGACTATCGCCAGCGCCGCGAGGACAAACAACCGCTCGACATGCCAAGCGCAGGCTCAACCTTTAAACGCCCCGAAGGCTACTTTGCCGGGAAGCTCATCATGGACGCAGGCCTGCGCGGACACGCCGTGGGCGGCGCACAGGTGAGTGAGAAGCATTGCGGCTTTATCGTCAACGCCGACCACGCCACCGCCGCCGACGTCGACAAACTCATTCGCCACATCCAAACAACTGTCAAAGACCAATTCGGCGTAGACCTAGAACCCGAAGTCCACCGAGTAGGCGAATTCCTCTAATAAAAAAGAAGGCCCCGAAAGGGGCCTTCACTTTCTTTAATTCAGACAACCAGTCCGGTAAGTCGCGCTCAGGACCCGAGAGGGCCGCGTGCCCGCCCGCAATATATTTGATTGTTCGCGAGTTCCGCACGCAAAGAAGGCCACTTAATGTGGCCTTCGTCTTGCGCAGGACTGCCCGAGCAGGCAATCAAATATATTGCGGGCGGGCACGCGGCCCAGTCGGCTTTACGACAGTGCAATACCGCCGAGCCAGCCCCAACGCACGCCAGAGCCCGTACCATAGAAGCCGATAAATGAGTCGAGCGACCTCGATGTAATGGCGCCCTCGTTACTCATAACGATACCGCCGCCAACGTAGATGCCCACATGACCGTAAATCAGGCCCGGGGCGCCAGTGCCGCTGTGGGACGAATCGGCAACGATCATGCCAACCTGAAGCGCAGAGCGATTGGAGCTATAGCACCAAGCGTTGAACATATCGCATGCGTTGCCGCCGTAATAGCCCACGCCGGCGTTGCGAAAGACGTTGGTGACCCACGCCGCGCACCAGTTCTGGCCAGGCGAGGGCGTGGAATAACAAGCGTTGACGACGGCCTGCTGCTTGCCCGAGCCGGCATTCTGCTGCGGCTTGCCGGGAGCATACGAACCGCCACCCGTAGACGTGTTGTTTTTATTTGCAGAGGCAGCTGCGGCTGCAGCCGCCTTCCTGGCAGCTTCCTCGGCCTGCGCGGCAGCAAGGATTTCGGAATCGCGTTGCGCCATGAGCTCTTTGACGTCATCGGAAAGGCCGTTGAGCACCGTTTGGACTTCCTGCTGCTTGGCCTGCATATCCTGCATCTGAGCAGTCTGCTGGTCTTTGAGCTTCTCAAGATCGGCCTTCTGACCCTCAAGATCGGTCTTCTGCACATCGAGCTCCGCCTGAATGGTCTGGATATCCTCGATGGCATCGCGATCGCTCTTGTTGATCTTCTCGACGTAATGCGCGTTGGCGACGAGCTCCTCAAACGAGCCAGAGGCTAACAGCAGCGACAGGATGTTCGTACCGCCCGACTTGTAGCTGGCTGCCACGCGATCGGAAAGGTCGCCGCGCTTCTTCTTGAGCTCGGACTTCTTGGTATCGATCTGCGCCTGCGTGTCATCGATCTTGCCCTGGACGTCTTCGATGTCGTCGAGTGTCTTGGCGTTTTTACTCGCCAGCGCAGCATACTCGCTTGCGATGCTGTCGAGCTGGGCTTGAACCTCATCGAGCTTAGCCTGTGCGGCACTCAGTTTAGCGGTGGTTTCCTTTGAAGCCTCTGCCGCATGGGCGTGCGTGGGAAGGCCAAAAAGAACGGCTGCAGAAGCGGCACCGAACAGGGCCTTAAGAGCCGTGCGGCGCGAAAGCTCCTGGGAAAGGATGGAATCGCTGTTTGGTGACATATGTACTCCGTTTACATGTTCTGTTTATATGTCGCTCAATTCATACATATTAGCGCACATCCACCACATCCCAACGATTTCCACGAACGGCAGAATTCCTCGGGTTCGGCGGCTTGCGACTCAATGCAAGCTGCGAACATGCTTCCCGTTCGCCCCTGCAATGAGTACGTTAACATCATTACTCTGGTTTTCGCCCGGCCAGACGTTTTGCGGCCCTTGCCTGCGCTATACTCGCCACAAGAAGTGTTCCTAATCCGATGGGAGACTATATGTCCAAAGCACTCGACCCTAAAGACACTTGTGTCCTCGTTACCGGTGGCGCCGGCTTTATCGGCTCGCACACGGTCGTCCAGCTGCTCGAGGGCGGCTACCAGGTCGTCGTCGTCGATGACCTCTCCAACTCCAGCGCCGTCGCCATCGACCGCGTCAAGACCATCGTGGGCGACGAGGCCGCCAAGAACCTCACCTTCTACGAGGCCAACGTGCTCGACCGCGATGCGATGAACAAGATCTTCGATACCCACCAGATCGACCGCGTCATCCACTTCGCCGGCTTTAAGGCCGTTGGCGAGTCGGTAAGCAAGCCCGTCGAGTACTACCACAACAATATTGAGAACACCCTGGTGCTCATTGACGTCATGCGCAACCATGGCTGCAAGTCGATTATCTTCTCGAGCTCCTCGACCGTCTACGGTGATCCGGATAACCCACCCGTTACCGAGGAAGACCCCAAGAAGCCTGCGACCAACCCCTATGGTTGGACCAAATGGATGATCGAGCAGATTCTCATGGACGTCCACACCGCCGACCCCGAGTGGGACGTCGTGCTGCTCCGTTACTTCAACCCTATCGGCGCTCACCCGTCCGGCCTGATCGGCGAGGACCCCAAGGGCATCCCCAACAACCTGGTACCCTACGTCGCGCAGGTCGCCGTAGGCAAGCTCGAGGCTGTACAGGTCTTTGGCAACGACTATCCCACGCCCGACGGTACCGGCGTGCGCGACTACATCCACGTGTGCGACTTGGCGTCCGGCCACGTTGCCGCACTTAACTGGATGAACGGAAAGACCGGTGTCGAGATCTTTAACCTGGGTACCGGCACCGGCACTTCAGTGCTCGAGGTCGTCGCCGCCTTCTCCAAGGCATGCGGCAAGGAGCTGCCCTATGTGATTCGTGAGCGCCGCGCCGGCGACATCGCCGCCAACTGGTGCGATGCCTCCAAGGCTGAGCGCATGATGGGTTGGAAGGCGCAGTACGACATCGCGGATATGTGCCGCGACAGCTGGAACTGGCAGAGCCACAACCCCAACGGCTTCGCCGACGCCGAGTAGCAAAAACCTACATACTGTTCTTGCCCCGGTCTCACGATGTGAGACCGGGGCTTTTTTATGGCGCGTAACCATTCACCGAAATCCGCCCAACTTTTCCATCTTGCCCGTACATGTTTAAACAACATGCTTTACAATAAGCATATCGAATTAGAAACTCGGGGACGGGCTGTTTATCCATCTGCAGGCCGACCCCACAACAAGAAGGTTGGTGAGCGCATTCATGGAGCGTGCAAGCGGCGTCCTCATGCCCGTCTCATCTCTGCCCGGACCATACGGAATCGGCGGCTTTGGCTGGAATGCCTACGACTTCGTCGATTTTCTCGCCTCGTGCAAACAACATTACTGGCAGATTCTGCCCCTTACGACGACCAGCTATGGCGATTCGCCCTATCAGTCGTTCTCGGCCCGCGCAGGCAACCCCAACTTTATCGACTTTGCCGAGCTTATCGAGGCAGGGTATCTGGAGCAGCGCGATATCGATGGCATGTATCTGGGATCAGACCCCAGCAATGTCGACTACGGTGCCATCTTTGGCGGCCGCCGTCAGATTCTCGACCGAGCCGCTGAGCGCTTTGCTGCCGACAAGCCGGCCGATTTCGATGACTTTATCCAGGCCAACGAGGACTGGCTCATCCCCTACTGCGAGTTCATGACCGTCAAAGAGGAGTGCGGTCTCAAGGCGTTTTGGGAGTGGCCCGAGGAGCTCCGCCGCCGCGGCGAGGCATCCGCCAAGGTCTGCGCCGCCCATCCCGAGCGCATGCTCTATCACCAGATGACGCAGTACTTCTTCGAGCGTCAGTGGAGCCGCCTCAAAGCCTATGCCAACGAGCGCGACATCCTGATTATTGGCGACCTGCCCATCTATGTCTCGCGTGACTCCGTCGAGATGTGGGCGACACCTGAGCTCTTTAAGATCGACGCCGCCGGCAATCCCGTGAGCGTCGCCGGCACGCCGCCCGACCAGTTCTCGGCCACCGGCCAGTACTGGGGCAACCCCATCTACGACTGGGACGCCATGGAGTCCGACGGCTTCTCCTGGTGGGAGGACCGCATTCGCGCCGCCCTCGACATGTACGACGTCATCCGCTTGGACCACTTCCGCGGATTCGAAGCCTTTTGGGAGGTGCCCTTCTCTTCACCCGACTCGTCTTACGGTTCGTGGACGCAGGGCCCCGGCCTCAAGCTCTTCAAGACGCTCGAGGAAAAACTCGGCACACTGCCCATCATCGCCGAAGATCTTGGCTTCCTTACCCCCGGCGTTATCGACATGCGCGACACCACGGGCTTCCCTGGCATGAAGATTCTGCAGTTCGCCTTTGAAGGCAGCAACTCGTACTATCTGCCCCACAACTACATTGCCAACACCGTCGCCTATGTGGGCACGCACGACAACGAAACGGCACGCGGCTGGTATGAGGGAACGGCCACCCCGCGTCAGCGCGAGCAGGCGGCCCTGTACACCCACCAGCAGGCAGGCGAGTCCATGGCTGACGCGCTCAACCGCACCATCGCCGCCAGCGTGAGTGACACCTGTATCTACACCATGCAGGACCTGCTCAATCTGGGCAACGAAGCGCGTATCAACACCCCCGCCACCTTGGGCGGCAACTGGACGTGGCGTATGCTTGATGGCGCCATCACGCGCGAGCTCGAGCGCAAACTCACCGACTGGACCGAAACCTACTTCCGTATCCCGTCGGAAGCTGAAATCGAGCTTCCCCAATAAGAGCAACCGCGTCCGAGTACGCCCCCAACGCATCGGACGCATCCGCTTCTCCCGCGCGAGGTCAGCCTAATTCCCTCGCGCGGGCTTCTTTTGTATTGCTGACATGTAATTAACCCATCACAGGAGGTAACATGCCCCGTATTAGCCTCGCAGAACTCGCCGAGCAGTCCTTTGGAACTTCGCTCGAGCAACTCGATGATCGCCACATTTACAAGCTGCTTGTCAAACTCGTGCAGGAGCGCTCTGCCGCCTGCCCGCTCAACAACGGCAAGAAAAAGCTCTATTACATCTCTGCCGAGTTTTTGATCGGCAAGTTGCTCATCAACAACATGATCGACCTCGGCATCTACGACGAGGTCAAGGAGCAGCTCACCGCCGCGGGCCACGACCTCAACAAGATCGAGGAGTTTGAGGTCGAGCCGTCGCTGGGCAATGGCGGCCTGGGCCGTTTGGCCGCGTGCTTCCTGGACTCCATCGCCACGCTGGGTCTCACCGGTGACGGCGTTGGTCTCAACTACCACTACGGCCTGTTCCGCCAGCGCTTTGTCGCCAACCAGCAGAAGGCCGTCCCCGACGAGTGGCTCGACGAGCAGGACATTCTGATCGATGATGACCGCTCCTACACCGTCGAGTTCGGCGATTTTGCCGTCACCTCCAAGCTCGTCAACATCGATGTGCCCGGTTACGGCCGGTCCACCAAGAACCGCCTGCGCCTGTTTGACCTGGCAAGTGTCGACGACAGCATGGTCCCCGGCAGCTCCATCGACTTCGACAAGACCCAGATCGCCAAGAACCTCACGTTGTTCCTCTATCCGGATGACTCCGACGAGCAGGGCCGCCTGCTTCGCATCTACCAGGAATACTTCATGGTGAGCAACGCCGCCCAGCTCCTGATTGACGAGGCCATCGAGCGCGGCAGCAACCTGCACGACCTGGCCGATTACGCCGTGGTCCAGATCAACGATACGCACCCCACCATGGTCATCCCCGAGCTCATTCGCCTGCTCACCACCGAGCACGGCATTGAGTTTGACGAGGCCGTTTCCATCGTACGTTCCATGGTCGCCTACACCAACCACACGATTCTTGCCGAAGCGCTCGAGAAGTGGCCGCTCGCAAGCCTACAAAAGGTCTCTCCCGCCATCGCCGACATCATCGTCAAGCTTGACGAGGTCGCCAAAGGCGAGCACGACGATCCGCGCGTCGCCATCATCGACGAGCACGACACCGTCCACATGGCCCACATGGACATCCACTTTGGCTTCTCCATCAACGGCGTCGCCGCACTCCACACCAAGATTCTGGAGGACACCGAACTTCATCCGTTCTACGAAATCTATCCCGAGAAGTTCTCCAACAAGACCAACGGCATCACCTTCCGCCGTTGGATCCATGGTGCCAACCCCGCGCTCGCCAGCCTGCTCGACGATGTGATTGGCTCCGATTGGCGCAGCACCGGTGACCTGAACAAGCTCGCCGAGTTCGCCGACGATAAGGACGTTCTTGAGCGCCTGGCCGCCACCAAGGCCGAGGCCAAGGCAATCATGCGCCAGTTCATGGCGCTCGAGCAGGGCGTGACGATTCCCTCCAACGCCATCATCGACGTCCAGGTCAAGCGTATCCACGAGTACAAGCGCCAGCAGATGCTCGCACTCTACATCATCTGGAAGTATCTCGACATCAAGAACGGCAACAAGCCCAATCACCCCGTTACCATCATCTTTGGCGGCAAGGCGGCACCTGCCTACACCATCGCCCAGGACATCATCCACCTGATCCTGACGCTGTCGCAGTGGATTGCGAACGACCCCGACGTGGCCCCTTACCTGCAGGTTGTCATGATCGAGAACTACAACGTCACCGCCGCCGAGCGCGTGATCCCCGCCGCTGACATCTCCGAGCAGATCAGCCTGGCCTCCAAGGAGGCGAGCGGCACCTCCAACATGAAGTTCATGCTCAACGGTGCCCTGACCCTGTGCACGCTCGACGGTGCCAACGTGGAGATTGCCGAGCTCGTGGGCGACGAAAACATCTACACCTTTGGCGCCTCGTCCAAGCAGGTTGAGCAGCTCTACGCCGACGGCACCTATGACGCCGGCGCGCTCTATCGCAAGCCCGGCATCAAGCTGCTGGTGGACTTTATTACCAGCCCCGCCTTTATGGCGACCGGCAACGCCGAGCGCCTACAGCGACTACACGACGACATCAAGGGCAAGGACTGGTTTATGGCCCTGCTCGACATCGAGGAGTACATCCAGACCAAGGAGCACGTGCTAGCCGACTACGAGGATCAGGACGCTTGGATGCGCAAGGCGCTAATCAACATCGCCAATGCCGGCACCTTCTCATCCGACCGCACGATTTCCCAGTACAACGACGAGATTTGGCACCTGAGCTAATTTCACTCCCTTACCCATCCTCTTGAAAGCGGAGTCGCGGCAACGTGGCTCCGTTTTTTTGTGCCCGCGTGTTGGCCTGCGGTCCGCCTCTTCCAGACACTCTTAATCTGTAACATCTACCCGGCAGAATTGGGCCTATCTGTTACAGATCGAGACAAACAGAATTGCCCCGATGAACTGTCTCGATCTGTAACAGATAACCGCCGGAATCGGGTCTAACTGTTACAGGATGAGACAAACGGATAAGCCAGCTAAAAACAATCTTTATCTGTAACAGTCAGCCGCCAAAAACCGTCCTTCATGTTATGGATTGAGACAGTTCGAAATAACGAAAAGTTTCATCTCAATCTGTAACATCTAGGCCCCATTCGACCCTCCAATTGTTATGGATTGAGACAGAAGGGCAGACGGCTCAGCAATGTCTCAATCTGTAACACCTAGACCGACTTTGGCCCTCGTCCTGTTACAGATAGAGACATTCCGCCAGACAGCCCCAGCACAAAGAAAGGCTCCCCTCTCGCCCAGCGGACGAAAGGGGAGCCTTATATGTGACCACGGCAAAAGGATGGCAATACCGCAGTCGCCCAAAGGAAGGGCCTGGATGCACCGGGCCTAGATAAGGTTCTTGCCAGAGACCTTATCGAAGAGATGGGTCGCGTTCTTCTCGAACTTGAACCAGATGGGGTCGCCCGCCTTGAGCGCGCCCTTGGCCTCGATGTCGACAACGGGAATGATCAGGACAAACTGGCCATCGGGAGCGGTCACGTGGACATGCTCGGTCGAACCCATGAGCTCGGTCACCTCGACGGTACCCTGGAGCGCACCCTCCTCGTCCTTGTCGGCAAGCAGAATCTGCTCGGGGCGCACGCCGGCCGTAATCTCCTTCACGTCGCCGCCGTCCCAGTTGAGAGCAAGCTGAGCGCAGGTCTCGGGGGCGAGCGCCACGTTCATATCCTCGGTCTTGACGGTAAAGCCGTCGCCCGAGCGCACCAGCTGGGCATCGAAGAAGTTCATCTGCGGCACGCCAATGAAGCCGGCGACGAAGATGTTCGCGGGATGGTTGAAGACCTCCTGCGGGGTGGCGATCTGCTGGACGACGCCGTCCTTCATGACCACGATGCGGTCGCCAAGGGTCATGGCCTCGGTCTGGTCGTGGGTAACGTAGATGAACGTACCTTTGATCTCGTGACGCAGCTTGATGAGCTCGGCACGCATCTGGTTACGAAGCTTGGCGTCCAAGTTGGACAGCGGCTCGTCCATCAGGAAGACCTTAGGGTCACGCACGATGGCGCGGCCGATGGCGACGCGCTGACGCTGGCCGCCAGAGAGTGCCTTGGGCTTACGGTCGAGATACTCGGTAATGCCCAGGATCTCGGCAGCGGAGCGAACCTTGCGGTCGATCTCGTCTTTGGGGACCTTCTTGAGCTCGAGCGTAAACGCCATGTTCTCGTACACCGTCATGTTAGGGTACAGGGCGTAGCTCTGGAACACCATGGCGATGTCGCGGTCCTTGGGTGCCACGTCGTTGACGCGCTTGCCGTCGATGAGCACGTCGCCCGAGGTAATGTCCTCCAGGCCGGCCACCATGCGCATCGTCGTAGACTTACCGCAGCCAGAGGGGCCAACGAGGACGATAAACTCCTGGTCGTGAACGGTGAGGTTGAAATCCTCTACAGCGAGCACACCGTCCTCGGTAACCTTGAGGTTGTGCTTCTTCTCCTCGGTCTTCTTCTTTTTGCCAAAGAAGCCCTTCTTTTTGGACTCGGTGTTGGGATACACCTTCTGAACATGTTTGAGAACGATCTCGGCCATGTCTTTACCTTTCGATATACGGCGCCGCGCTGAGGGGCGCCGCAGAAACTTGCAAAACAGTTACGGCATCAGCCCTTGACGGCACCTGCCACCACGCCGTCGATGATGTACTTCTGGCAGAGGATGTACATGATGACGATGGGGATAACAACCATCATGATGCAGGCCATCATGGGGCCGAGCTCGACGTGGCCATAGCCGCCACGGAAGTACTGGATCAAGATAGGAATGGTCTTGTACTTGGTGGAGTCGAGGGTGAGGTAGGGCAGCAGATAGTCGTTCCAGACCCACATGGTCTCGAGGATGCCGACCGAAAGATAGGTGGGCTTCATGATGGGAAGGACGATCTTAAAGAACACCTGGACCGGGTTGCAGCCGTCGATCATGGCCGCCTCCTCGATCTCGAGCGGGATGTTCTTTACAAAGCCGGCGAACATAAAGACCGCCAGGCCCGCACCAAAGCCCAGGTAGATAAAGCAGATGTTGAACGGCGTGTTGAAGCCGATGCGGTCCGCCAAATTGGACAGCGTGAACATGAGCATCTGGAAGGGCACGACCATCGAGAAGACGAACAGGTAATAGAAGAAGTTCGAGATCTTGCTGTTGACACGAACCACATACCAAGCGCACATGGAGCAGCACACCAGAATCAGCACGACCGACGTGACCGTAATGATGAGCGAGTACATAAATGCCGAGGCAAAGCCCTGCTCGTTAAGAGCGTGCAGGTAGTTTGCAAGGCCGTTGAACGTCTCGGGCGTGAGCAGATCGAACGCCGTGGTTGTGCTGATTGCGGTCGCTTTCTTAAAGGAATTGAGCGCAATCATGAACACGGGGTAGATCCACGCGAGCGACAGAATCGTAAAGAAGATCGAGAGCGCGCGGTTGATAACCTTATCGCGTTTCATTACTGCTGCACCTCCTTGGACCTCGTGGCCTTAAGCTGGATCATGGAGATGGCTACGACCAGGATGCAGAAGATAACCGCCTTGGCCTGGCCGATGCCCTGCCATGCGATACCGGCACGCGAATAGAACGTGTTGTAGATGTTCAGGGCGAGCATCTCGGTGGAGTGCGCGGGGGCGCCGCCGGTAAGGGCGAGGTTCTGGTCGAACAGCTTAAAGCCGTTGGTGATGGACAGGAACAGGCAGATGGTGATGGTCGGCATCAGGTTAGGAATCTTAACCTTCCAAAACGTCTGCCATGCCGTGGCACCGTCGACCTTGGCGGCCTCGATGTAGTCGGACGGAATGGACTGCAGACCAGCGATGTAGATGATCATCATGTAGCCGACCTGCTGCCACAGGGTCAGGATGATAAGGCCCCAGAAGCCAGCAGCAGAGTTAAGGGCGATGAGCTGGGCACCCACGTTGGAGAGCAGGCAGTTGATCAGAATCTGCCAAATGTAGCCCAGCACGATGCCGCCGATCAGGTTAGGCATAAAGAAAATCGTACGGAAGATGTTGGTGCCTTTGAGCGCCTTGCGGGTGAGCGCCTGCGCAATGGCCAGGGCGATCACGTTGATGAGCACCGTCGACAGGAAGGCAAACGCCACGGTAAAGAAGAACGACGTGGAGAACTGCGGATCGGACAGCGCGCGCACGTAGTTCTCGATACCGACAAAGTGCGCGTTACTAATGATAATAAACTGGCAGAACGAGAGATAGAAGCCCTGGATAAAAGGGATCACGAACCCGATCATAAACGCCAGGCACGTGGGCAGCATAAAGAGCGGCCACCAGCGCTTGAGTGCTTTGCCCATAAAAGGGTCCTTTCAATATGCAGGGGGCGGGCAAACCAACGTCTGCCCGCCCCCTGTCGCTAATCAGATAGCTTGGGCAGCAACTGCTTACTCGGAAGCGGCCTTCTCGGTCTTCCAGCCATCGACGAAGGCGTTCTTGACGCCGTCCCACTTGCTGTTATCGGCAGCGTAGGCAATCAGAGCCTGCTTGAGGTTCTTCTTCCACTCCTCGGAGGGAATGTAGACGAAGTCCCAAGCGACGGTCTTCTTGCCGTCCTTGGCCATGGCAACGGCCTGCTGCGAGAAGACGTTGGTGGTCTCCTTGGCGCTCTTGAACGGAGCGGTCAGACCCATCTTGTCGGCGATGATGCTGGTCGGGGTGTCAGCGGTGACGCACCAATACATGAAGTCCTCGGTGGCCTTCTGGGCATCCTCGGAAGCCTGGGAACTGACGCACCAGTAGTTCTCGCCGCCGGAGCACAGGCCCTGGTTCTCCTCGCCGTCAACACCGATGTAGATGGGCATCATGCCAATCTGATCGTCGGTCATGCCGGCCTTGACGAGGTCAGAGTAGGCCCAAGAGCCGTTCTGGTAGAAGACGGCCTTGCCGGTTGCGAACTCGTTGGTGGCATCGTCGCCGGTCTTGGAAGCAAGCTGCGAAGGATCGCAGGTGGAGTCGGTGATGTACAGGTCGAAGATCTGCTTGTAGTTGTCGAGGAACTCACCCTTGATCTCGTCGTCCTCCTGGTTGTGCTCCTTCTCAAACTCGTAGTAGAGCGGCATGTTGGCAAGGTGGGTGGTGTAGCGCCAGCTGGAGGAGTCGTCCATGCCGGCGGAAGTGAAGGCACCCTCGACACCAAGCTCGTCCTTGCGGGCCTGGATGTCGTCGGCACAAGCCTTCAGCTTGTCGAAGGAGTTGATGTCCTCGGCCTTGTAGCCAGCCTTCTCGAGCAGCTGCTTGTTGTAAATAATGCCGAAGCTCTCCTGAACCCAGTCGATGCACACATCCTTGCCGTCGGACTGCAGAGCCAGGGAGTCGTCAATGAGCTCACCGCGGAGCTTGGTATCGGACAGGTCGGCGCAGTAATCCTTCCAGTTCTTAAGACCGGTGGGGCCGTTGACCTGGAACAGGGTCGGAGCGGAGCTCTTGGACATCTCGGACTTGAGCTTCTCCTCGTAGGTGTTGGAGGCGGCGGTCACGATCTTGACCTCGACGCCCTTCTCCTTCTTATAGGCCTTGGCGATCTCCTTCCACTCCTTGTCGACCTCGGGCTTGAATTGGAGGAAGTAGACCTCGGCAGCGTCACCAGAAGCAGAGGAGCCGGAGCCGGCAGAACCACCGCAGCCCACGAGACCCAGACCAAGAACCGCAGCCGCGGAACCAGCAAAGCCCAGGAACTGCCTTCTGCTCATTTCGTTCTTCATTACAATCCACCCTTTCACACCGTGGCAGCACCCTTTGCCGCCGCCTTCGGAGATTGGCTCGGGGACTTTGCCCCTTTTGCTGATTTGTACAATACGCTATTTGGCTAGTTGTTTGAACAAGTATTACTAGAGCGGTAGGAAAACTTCGGTGAACGGTAATTTCAACTTGATACTTGACAAGTTTTGTATAAACAATTATTTGTTATCGAATGCAGAGAAAACGCCCGGTCAAGCCGATGCATCGTCGGTTTGACCGGGCGTTTTCGCTTTGAGGGCATGAGTCTCGTCAGGCTGCGAGCTAGCCGGCTATCGCTTGGAGTTGACGCGGTAATGGAAGATCTCGGGATGCGTGCGGGCATGCGTGACCTCGAACAAGATGCCGTCCGAGGTGTACGACTGGCTCTCCATGACGGCGACACAGTTGTATTTGCCGAGGTCAAGATAGCTGCAGTCCTCATCGTTGGCGAGCTCGACGCTCACCGTACGACGGCTCGCCATCACCTTGACGCCGCGTTTGTGCTCCAGATAGTCGTAAATTGACTTTGCGGCGATCTCGGGCGTCAGACCCTTGGCGATCGACTCCAAAAAGTAGCCGTGGTCCACCTGGCGAGCATTGCCGTTGAGGCTTCGGACACGCACTACACGAATCAGCTCCTCGCCCACCTTAAAGCCCAGGCGACGAGAAAGTTGCTCAGTGCAAATCAAATGTTCAAAAGACTTGACCTCGGTCGATGCGACGGCATTGTTGCGTTTTGCGAACTCGCCAAACGACTCAACCTCTTCGAGTGCGCCCAACATGTCGGTTTCGCCCTTAAGCCAAATAACGCGCACGCCCTTGCCGTGTATGGGCTGCACAAACATCCCGTCGGACAGCATACCCAAGGCGCGACGGACGGTATTGCGAGTACATCCGAACTCCGCGGTCAGCTCGGCTTCGGTTGGCAGCATCTCCTGAAACGCATAGGTCCCATTAATGATGCGCGAGCGTATTTCTCGGTAGATTCCTTCGTATATCGCTTTTGGCATTGTTTCACCTCTACATCTTCTTGCTGGCTAGGCACGATAGCATTTCTTAAAGTTGTTTAAACCGATTATCGGTAAAGCGACAGTATTTAACCGTTGGCGGCTTCTGTCGTGCCCAAATCGGTTTCGCTCAAAACTGCCGGCACGACAATCGTCCAGTCCTCTACAATGAATCCATTGTTTAAACGTTTCACCACCCGCAACGCACCTCGATATTCGGGAGGCAGAACATGCTGCAAAAAATCCAACGCTTTGGCGGGGCAATGTTCGCGCCCGCCATGCTGTTTTCCATATCGGCCCTTATGGTCGGCGTCTCCGCCCTCGCAACGTCTGCGGACATCGTCGGCGACCTTGCCGTATACGGAACCCCTTGGTATGTTTTTTGGACTATCATCCAGCGCGGCTCATGGACGGTCTTTAAACGCCTTCCGCTCCTTTTTGCCGTAGCGCTGCCCATCGGCCTTGCCCAAAAGCAACCGGCACGTTGCTGCCTCGAGGCGCTCGTGGCCTATTTTGCCTATTGCTTCTTTTTGAGCGAGATCATTAAGCTGAGCGGAGACAACCTTGGACTTAAGTACCCGTCGTCTTTGACCCCCGCTAGCGGCATCACCGTCATCGACGGCATCAAGACGCTCGACACCGGCATTATCGGTCCGCTGGCGGTGTCGGCAACCGTCGTCGCCATCCATGACCGCTTCTACGATGCCAAGGTTCCCGATTGGCTCGGTACCTTCTCGGGTTCCTCGCTGGTCTACCTCATCAGCTTTTTCGCCGTGCTCGCCCTTGCCATCGTCTCGGCCGGCATCGCGCCTTCTGTATATGCCGCAACTGATACGCTCCGCCATGCACTCGGAGGCGTCGGTCCCATCGGCGTTGGCATCTTCGTGTTTTTGGAGCGCGCACTCGAACCGTTTGGTCTACATCATCTGCTCTACATGCCGATCTACTACGACAACCTTGTCATAAACGACGGCATCTACGCCACGTGGACCAACCTGCTCCCCATCCTCTCCCATAGCACGCGCCCCCTTAATGGGCTTGCGCCATGGGCCGGTTTTACCGCCACCGGCTGGGTCAAACTCTTTGGCCTTCCTGCCATCGCAGCTGCGTTCTACTCCACCGCAAAACCCGAGCGCCGCGCCGGCCTCAGGGTCATCCTGGTTCCCGCCATCATCGCCTCGGTGGTTTGCGGCGTTACCGAGCCACTCGAGTTTCTCTTTATGTTCACCCACCCCGGGCTCTTTTTGCTCTACGCCGTCTTATCGTCTTGCCTTGCCACAACCATGAATCTCTTTGGCGTCGTCGGCATCTTCTCGGGCGGCCTCATGGAGATGGCAGCCTTCAACTTTATCCCGCTTATGCGCACGCATACCAGTGCCTATCTTTTGGCACTCGGAATCGGCCTTGCCTTTAGCCTCATCTTTTTTGTTAGTTTTCGAGCACTCATCTTGATCTATGACCTTAAGACGCCGGGCCGCGAGGATCATGTCGCCAATCGCGCGGCAATCGATCGTTTAACGGAAAGCGGCTTTGCCAAAGAGCAATCTCCCAATGACGAGGTCAATAGTCGATCCGATCAAGATCACATCCTCGCTGAGCGGGTAATTCAGCTTTTAGGTGGTGTTGGCAATATTGTGGGCGCAACCAACTGTGCCACGCGCCTGCGCGTCGAGGTCGCAGACCCTTCCATCGTTGCAGATAACGCGTCGTTTGTCGCGGTGGGCGCCAAGGGCCTCATCATTACGGGCAAGACCGCCCAGGTAATCATCGGCATCTCGGTTCCCCGCGTTAAAGAGCATTTTGACCAGATCATGGGCCTCGAGCCGGAATTTGTGCCCACCACCTCGGCCTCCCCTGCCGCCAGCGCAGCCCATAATCGCAGCGATATCTGTTTCTTCGATATCGACGGAACGCTCGCCTGGCAAGACCCTCGAGCGGCACAAGAGCTTCCCGAGAGCGAGCGTGACCTGTCCCCCTATCCCAACGAGGCGGTCTCGCAGGCCATCCGCGATTTCGTTGCAAATGGCAACATGGCCTTTATCTGCACGGGGCGCACCCTCAGCTGCATCCATCCTAAGCTGCTCGAGCTGCCGTGGACGGGCGTCGTGTGTCTCGCGGGCGGTTACGCCGAACTCGAGGGACGCATTGTGCGAAATGCAGCCATAAACCCTGGTCTGCTACAGCGCCTCGCCCCCTATCTCGAGCAATCGGGTGAGGTCATTCGCTTTGAGGGCATCGATCGCGTGGTGCGCATGAGTGCAGATGCCCCCGAGACGTACGGATACGCACGCACCGTGGGCGACGCCGTCACGCAACTTGAGAACTACAACGCCTATAAAATTCTTATGTCCACACCACTTGCCAACCGCATCGCCCAAGATGAAGAGCTTGGACCTCTACTCTGTTTCAACGAGCTCGAGCTCGAGGTCACAGAAATCTCGCCTCGTGAGTGCACCAAACGGGCCGGAATCAGTGCCGTGCTTGACGCCCTGGGGCCAGATCACGGCACCGTGTACGGCATTGGCGACGCGAGCAACGACATCGCCCTCATGGAGGCAGTCGATGTTGGCATCGCCATGGGCAACGCACCAGACTTCCTTAAGGAGAAGGCAGACTACGTAACCGATTCTATCGACCACGACGGCGTCGTCACCGCGCTCGAACACTTTGGGCTTATCTAGCCGAGCCCCTAGCCGCGTTTGCAGCCGCAAGACTCAATCGTCTTCAACCGCCGCGCTCGACGCCCTAATGTGGCAATATGTTGTCTGCACATTGCATCAATGCGACCTAAGAAAGAATGCGAGAACCTGTGTCCAGTCCGTTTACCAGCTTTTTAGCCCAGCACTTTGACCAGATCAACGACTATCTGGCCACGTTCTTTGACGGACAGGCGACCTCTGCCGATATCGAGCGCTACCTGTATACCCCGCTCTCGGCATTTACCGCCAATGCCGGCAAGCGCCACCGCCCGCTCATCTGCATGCTCGCCGCCGCCGCAGTGGGCGGCAGCTTTGAGAGCGCCCGCAGCGCCGCGGCGGCTATCGAGCATTTCCAGTCGGGTGCGCTCATCCACGACGACATCGCCGATAACGGGCAGCTGCGCCGCGGCAAGCCCTGTATGCACCTCACCGAGGGCACGGGACTTGCCATCAACTGCGGCGACCTGGCACTTACCATGGTCACCAAGACGGTTCTCGACGATCCCACGCTGGAGTCCGACGTGAAGCTGCGCGTGCTTCACGAGCTTACCGAGATGATCGTCCGCACCATCGAGGGTCAGGGGCTCGACCTGGGTTGGGTCCGTGACGGGCGCTTTGACATCTCGGTCGACGATTACCTGGACATGGCAACGCACAAGACCGCGTATTACAGCGGAGCCACGCCGCTTGCCGCCGGGGCCATCATTGGCGGAGGCAGCGAACAGCAGGTCGAGGCACTGCGCGCCTTTGGCCTGCACACCGGCCTTGCCTTCCAGATCCAAGATGATCTGCTCAACTTGATCGGTACCAAGGAGGCCGCCAACAAGGACTTCCGTACCGACATCACCGAGGGCAAGCGCACGCTTGTCGCCGTACACGCCCTGTCTGATGAGCGCTATCACGATGAGATTGAAGCGATCCTCTCCTCGGGCACCGAGGACCCCGTGCAGCTCGCGCGCGCCGTGGAAATCTTCCAGGAAACCGGCTCTATCGATTACGCCCACGCCTACGCGCTGGACCTAACCGCCAAAGCCAAGGCCGCCATCGAGGACGTTTCGCTCGACCCGCATGCACGCGAATTGTTCCTCTCCATGGCAGATTTCTTTGTGGAGCGACTCAACTAGCGGGGGTTGCAAAACCTGTCGGCAGCGCATTTGGGTACAAGTTGCTACACTGTTGAATGTATGTTTATGCATCCCTTTGCGTCGTCTATCCGACAGGCGCTCAAATAGTACGAATGATACGCCGAAAGGGGTTCGTTCATGGAACCTATTACAACGGGCATGCAGGGAGCAGCCGTCGAGGACGTGCAGTCTCGTCTCCTGCAGCTCGGCTACACGATTGATGCCACCGAGGTCGCCGACAAGCACTTTGGTGCTACCACCGAGCAGGCCGTTAGCACCTTTAGGCTCGACAGCGGTCTTGCCGCCGGTCACGCCGTTGACATCCCCTGCTGGAGTGCCCTGGTCGACGCTTCGTATAAGCTGGGCGACCGCACCCTCTACCTGCGTATGCCCAATTTCCATGGCGCCGACGTGCAGGCCCTGCAGAAGGCGCTCAACGTTTTGGGCTTTGCTTGCGGCGAGGACGATGGCTACTTTGGCCCGCACACCGAGGCGGCCCTTCAGCAGTTCCAGGAAAACGTCGGTCTGTTTGCCGACGGCATGGCTTTCCAAGATACCTACGCCTACATCAATCGCCTGCACCATGTATGGGAGGGCAAGCCCTCGGTCACCGAGGCAGAATCGCGCATTGGCTTTGCGCGTGCTGCCAACGTGCTTGAGCGTTTCCGCATTGCCGTTATCGGCGAGGACCCCATTGCGCGCAACGTGGCATCGCGTATGTGGAACATCTCCACGGCAACCACCGATGCCAGCGGCATGATGCTCTGTGACTCCGAGGTTCCAACTGATGTCGACCTGGTGCTCGAGATTGCAAGCGACGAGCTTCCGGCGGATGCGGCGCCGCGCGCCACCATCGCTCTTGCCGAGTGCCACAACCTGGCCCAGCGCATCCGCACCGCCGATGCGGCTTCGCAGCAAAAGCCCGCACGCATTCGCATCGAACTCACCGGCATGACGCGCTACAACGGCACCTTTACGGCAAGCGACGCGCAGACGCTCGCTGTCCGTCTTCTCGACGGCGTTTGCGATGCCCTCGCAGATTAGGTAAACTAACCAAGTTGCCCTAAGCAACACTCACATTGGGACGTAGTTCAACGGTAGAACTCCGGTTTTTGGTGCCGGCTGTTGGGGGTTCGAATCCCTCCGTCCCAGCCAAAGAAACAAACCTCCCGAACGCATAGCCGATCGGGAGGTTTTTCTTGTGGGCAAGCGGAGGGATTCGAATCCGCAAGGGTGCGGAACTGAGGAAACGCGAAGCGTTTTCCAGAGCAGCACGCAAGGAACGAAGCGACGCAGCTGGCCGCGGCCGCCGACCAGGCGTACGCCGAATCCCTCCGTCCCACATCAGCCGAGAGCTCTCCCCCGAGCCGGCACTTAGGGACCGTCCCCAAGTGCCGGCTCGGGACTATTTTCGAGGACCCTCCGAAGGCCCCTGTGCAAAAAATGGCAAATATGAGTACTGTTACCGTTATAGTTACATTTACTTTATCTACAAAAGACCTTTTTGGTGGGACTTATTCTCATCAAGGGCTTCTTTTATTGAACATTTGAGGAAATATGACAGCGTATCCGCTCAGTCGATACATCGAATAGCCTTGAAAAGGGCCTAAATTGCTGCTACTAAAAAGGTGCCAGTACTCATATTTGACGTTTTTTGCACACTGATATTTCAAACACCCTGTGGCAGATTTCTAGGCATCCCAAAAATCTACCTATCCGCCCCGTTCCGAAAAGCGAGCCGTCATCTACAAAATGGCGCGTGGCCCCGGCGGGCCGGGCATTAAGTTTGTCGCGAGTTCCGCACGCAAAGAAGGCCACGTGACCTCGATGTTTTGGACGTGACAGCGAGAGGGGTCCTGGTATGGCAAGGTGACGTGAAACAAGGCGACGCTGACCTTCTGGTCGCGCCGCCGAAGTTGAACGTCAGATTGCCGTGCCAGGACCCCTCGCAGCGTCAAGAAGACCGCCGTTCGGTAGAACGGCGGAATTTAGTTGTTCAGCATGCGGTCGAAGCTTCCCGAGTCGCCATCCCGATAGTCAGCCGTCATCAGGATCTCCTGCGGAATACGACCACCCTCGCGCAATACATTGCGGAACTGTACGCGCGTAACCATGGGCAGGTCTTTGATCGTGGCAGCAAGGTTCTGCGGCACGCCCTGGTTGGCTGCCGCGGGCTCGCACTCGCCACCGGCCCTCACGCGGCGCTTGTGCTCAGCGAGCATGGCGCGGTACATACCGGCATGCAGGCGAATCTCGACGACGTTGGCATTGCGGGCCTGTTCGACGATGCGTGCGCCCTCGCGGTCGATATCGCCCACGTAGTACACGTAGGTAAAGCGATACCCGATCTCGGCCAGATAATCATCCAGTGCATGCGAGACGCTCGCCTTGCAGCCGCCGCCAAAGATTACGCCGCCCACCTTGGTGCCAAAGAGCTTGGCATGCTTACGGCCACGCAGGAGTTTGACGATCTCGTCGTAGGTGTCCAGGTTCTCGACCATAATGAACGGCTTATCGGCACCAAGCGTAAAGAAACCCGTAAAGTGCACGGGGCGATTAGGAGCAACCTTGATCGCCTGCATGTTGATGCCCTTTTCGGCCATGCGCTTAATCAGGCGCTCGCCATGCTTGCCGTCGAAAGCTTTCTCGTCGTTGAAAATCTGGTAGGCACGCTGGCGACGCGAGGCGATCGGCGTATCGGCACCGCGATTCTGCTCTATCCAAGCTTGGATGATTGCGATTTCCTCGGCAATCTTGCGATTGGACATCTCGTTGTGCTGAGCGCGCTGCGGAGCCTTCTTGCCGTCCTTGCCCTCGACCTTAACGATCTGGGTCTGTTGCTCCTTGATCTTAGAGAGCGCCGTGGGCGTGGGGACGACCTTGAGCAGCTGCCTGCCCAAAACGCGAGCCAGGGCAAATGCCGAAACCTCGCCATGGGCGGCGGCATCGGGCTGTTGAGCAGCCGCATCGGCCACGGCAGGCTTGGGCCGTGCTTGGCGTCTACGCTTAGAATCGGCCTGGGCGCCACGCTCTCGCTTCGGCGCGGACTCATGTTTTTTCGAACGCTCGGACTTGTCCTCTTCCACCGACTGTCGCACTGGCTGCTCCGCCGGGCGCTCGGCTTTCACGCCTTCGTCGCGCGACGACACTTGCTCGTTGGTCTGGGCATTCGACCCGCGGCCGCCACGGTGACGACGACGGCGAGGCTTGTTCGGAGCGCTCTCCCCCACCTGCTCGCCTGCGGGCTGTTGACCCTTGGCCTCGACATCAGTCACAGGCTGCTGCTCAACAGGCTTCTGCTCGCGGACCACCGGCTCGGCAGTCTTCTCGACCTTCTCCGCTTGCGCCGCAGGAACCCGATCGACCTTTTCCTGACGCTTTACGGGATACACACGTCCCACAAAGCCGCGTCCGGGACGGCACGAGCCCGGAGCCTTCTTGGCCGACCCATCGGACGCACCGGCTGCCTCAACGGGCTCAACGGGCTCCTGAGCCTCGCATGGAACACCCTGCCGCGCGGTCTTAAAGTGGGCACCGCGACGACGCTTGGGCTCCTGGACTTCAGCGGGCTTCTGCTCCCCAGCAGGCTCCTGTGACTCGGCAACAGCCCCATCCCCGACCGCCCTGGCGTCCGCGGCATCCTTTTGAGCCACGGCACGACGAAAACGCTCCTGTTGAGCACGACGCTGGGCTTCGCGTTTGCCGCCTCCGCCAAAGCCACCACGGCCCGCCTTGGCCGTAAAGGCGCGAACAACGTTCTCATCGAGCAGGTCATCAGTATCGACATGCTCTCGCGGAGCTGTCTCCTCCATAGCGGCAGCCTCTACGAAATCCTCAGTGACGGCATCTTCGACAGCCTCGGCAGGCTGCTCCTGAACATCATGAATCTCGGCATTGATGGTATAGAACGCCGGGCGTCCGTTAATGCCGCTGCCCTCAATCTTGGTAACGATCTTCGCCGCGATGAGCTCATCGCGCATGGCCTTGGTGTCGCACTCCTTGTCAACGGAACGAAAAATCTGCGCCAGTGCGCTCGACTTAATCTTGAGCGCTTTGCGACAGAGCAGGTCGTAAGCAACGAGCTTCGCCCGGTCGGCAGAAAGCGATGTTTGGCTGCTCAGGCGCTCGGCCAATGCATCGACATTGTTTTGGTTATCGGAATATACCGTCTTGGCCACGGGGCCCCTTTCATATGCACACATATACGTCCATATGGTACAACGCTCGAGCCTATCCACGCAAAACATCTGCGAGAACGCTCTGTGCGCCCCTCTTCCTCGCATAAAAAGACCGGGTCCGCGTCATTGCGGACCCGGTCTTTCCGAGTCATATGAATGGAACGGTCACTCCATCAAGTCGACTAGGCCTTGGCAGCCTCGGCGTCGGCGGGAGCCTCCGCAGCAGCGGCGCGACCGTACTCAGCCTTGCCCATCTCGGACCACTCGGGCTCCTCGTCGGGCATGGAGCCGGCCTCTTTGCCGAAGAACTCCTTGAGGCAGTTGACGGCAACGATGAGGCCCAGGGCCATCAGCAGGACAGCGAAGACGAGCTGCAGGCCCTTAGTGGCGGCGACGGAGACGGCAGCCGTGGTGGCGGTAGCCGGGATGGTGCCAAAGAAGCCATAAGCCTGGACGGCGGTCATGCAGCCCATGGCGCTCTGAACCAGCGAGGTGAACGTGCAGCAGAGCAGGAAGGCGACGGGCACGTAGAGCATCCAACCCTTGCGGCCGGTGCACTTGCAGAACACGGCGAGGGTGATCATGGTCATACCGCCGAGCAGCTGGTTGGAGGCACCAAAGAGCGGCCAGATGTTGGCATAGCCGCCAAAGGCGAGGGCGAGGCCGGGAAGCAGGGTGACGACCGTGGCGAACCAGGGGTTGCCGAGGACCTTCATGTAGCCGGCCTTGGACTCAATGGCCAGGGCGTCGTTGGTCTGGGCAAAGAACTCGGAGAACGAGGTGCGGGCGATGCGGGCGACAGCGTCGAGCGAGGTCAGGGCCAGAGCGGAAACGTTCATGGTCATAAAGACGGTAGCGAGCGTGCCGTCAACGCCAAAGGCCTGCATACCGCGGGAGATGCCGGCGGCAAAGATCTGGAACGGGGTGGAAGCGACACCGGCGTTGAGGGCTCCGGTACCGGCGGTGTTCATGTCGGAGAACATGATGCCGGCGACGATGATGGCGAGGATGCCGACGAAGGACTCGACGACCATGGCGCCATAGCCGACCTTGACGGCGTCCTGCTCCTTCTCGACCTGCTTAGAGGAGGTGCCAGAAGAAACGAGGCTGTGGAAGCCGGAGAGGGCACCGCAGGCAACGGAGACAAACAGGACGGGGAACATCATGCCGGAAGCGCTGGAGAAGCCGGTAAAGACCGGGGCGGTCATCGTGGCCTGGCCGTTAACACCAAGGACGACGATGCCGAGGACAGCGCAGGCGATCATGACAATCATCATGATCGAGGTGAGGTAGTCACGCGGGGTCTTGAGCATCTGGATGGGCATAGCGCCGGCGAAGACCAGGTAGACCATAACGACGGCGAACCACTGGAACTTGTCCAGGTAGACCGGGAACTGCATGCCGACGGCGAACATGAGGACCATGAGGACCACGCCGGTGACAAACTCGGCAGCACCGGTGAGGTTGAACTTCTTCTGGGCCCAACCAAAAGCGATAGCGACGAAGGTGAACAGGATGGAGATGGTACCAGCGCAGCCGGCGGCATAGGACTTGGCGAAGTCGACGGCACCGGTGGCGGCGCCAGAAGCGTCAACGGCCGGGGTGAACATGAACGTCTTGCAGACCATATCGGTGAAAGCGGCGATGACGATGATGCAGAACAGCCAGCAGAACAGCAAGAACAGGCGACGGCCGGTCTTGCCGATGTACTTCTCGATGAGCTGAGCCAGGGACTTACCGTTGTTCTTCATCGAAGCGTACAGGGCACCAAAGTCGTGGACGGCGCCAAAAAAGATGCCGCCGACGAGAACCCAAAGCACAACGGGCAGCCAGCCAAAGGCCATGGCGACAATCGTACCCGTAACAGGGCCGGCACCGCAGATCGAGCTAAACTGGTGCGAAAACGCGGTGAAGGCGGAGACAGGCGAGAAACTCTTGCCGTCCTTCATGCGCTTGGCCGGCGTAAGGGCCTCCTTGTCAACACCCCACTTGTTGGCCAGCCAGCGACCGTAGCCCAGATAGCCGCAGGCGAGCACCGCCGCGGCCACAACCATGAGCAAAACTCCGTTCATGTCATTTCCTCCTCTAAAAAGAACTCCCCAGACATAAAAAATGAGGGCCGTCGGTTGCGCTCGACGGCCCTCATCTTCATCAGCCGCCCGTTATCGTACGGGCTAGCTGTATGTGCTAACCCGCATCAGATAATCTCTACGCTGATAATGTCTAGCTGATGCGTGAACATGTCTGAGTAATCCTCTTCAATCATGATGCGAACGATCCGTGCGTGTTCACATCCCCCAGTGGATGAAAAGGAGTATGAAACTTTAGTTACCTAAAGTCAACGCTCGCTTGTAATGAATTTTCAAATTTTTTTGAAATTCTCGGTATAAAACGCTTATGACCTCGGACTTTATCTTACGAAAGTTCTTGCTTGTGTTTGATTTGTCTAGCGAGACATTTTCTGGATTATTTCGACTGTGTTTCAAGACGGTCCAAGTTCAGGAATATTCCAGAGCCCTCCCATCCGCCATATCGTCAATAAAAAAGGCGCCCCCGAAGGGACGCCTTTTTGCCTTGCGACTATACAGGCAATTAGCGACGGCGCTTGCGATCGATCACGCGAGCCGCTGCGAGTGCTGCGGCACCGGAGCCGCCAGCGAGCACAGTAGCGACGATCGAGGCATCACCGGTCGTGGGAAGGTCCTTGCCGTCCTTCTTGGAGGAGGCGGAGGGCTTCGTCGCGGCCGCGGGCTTGTCGTCCTTATTGCCGGCGTTACCCGTGTTGCCGCCGGGGTTGGGCGTCGGGTTGGGCTTAGGCTCCGGCTTGGGCTCGGGCTCGGGGTCGGGAGTGATCTCCTTAACCTTAAGGGCGCCATGAGCGTCGGTCAGGGCCTTGAGGGCGCCGTCGACCTGGTCCTGGGTGGCCTCCTCGTCGGCGAGCACGCCCTGGGCGGTCTCAAGGGCTGTCTCGAAGGGAGCCCAGGTCTCGGCGGTGTAGTCGTCCGCCTTCAGGCCCTTGAGGTCATCGACGGCCTTCTGGAGGGCGGCCTTGTCGACGGCCGGCTTAGCGGGCTTCTCGGCGAGGGCGCCGCGGGCGTCGGTCAGGGCCTTGAGGGCGTCGTTGACCTGGTCCTGGGTGGCCTCCTCGTCGGCGAGCACCTCGCGGGCGGCCTTGAGGGCGGCGGCGAAGGGCTTCCAGGAGTCGGCGGTGTAGCCGTCCTCGGCCAGCTCGGCGGCGTCGTCGACGGCCTTCTGGAGGGCGGCCTTGTCGACGGCCGGCTTAACGGGCTTCTCGGCGAGGGCGCCGCGGGCGTCGGTCAGGGCCTTGAGGGCGTCGTTGACCTGGTCCTGGGTGGCCTCCTCGTCGGCGAGCACCTCGCGGGCGGCCTTGAGGGCGGCGGCGAAGGGCTTCCAGGAGTCGGCGGTGTAGCCGTCCTCGGCCAGCTCGGCGGCGTCGTCGACGGCCTTCTGGAGGGCGGCCTTGTCGACGGCCGGCTTAACGGGCTTCTCGGCGAGGGCGCCGCGGGCGTCGGTCAGGGCCTTGAGGGCGTCGTTGACCTGCTCCTGGGTGGCCTCCTCGTTGCCGAGCACGTCCTGCGCGGAGGCGAGGGCGGCCTGGAAGGGGGCCCAGGTCTCGGCGGTGTAGTCGTCCTCGGCCAGCTTGGCGGCATCGTCGACGGCCTTCTTGAGCTCGTCCTTGTTGACGACGGCCTTCTTAAGAGTGATGTCGAACTTATCAAGACGCGGCGCGTCGGCGTTGCCGGGGGTGCCGACCGTCAGCGTGGTCGTGCCGGATTTCTTGGCGACCAAGTCAAACGTCACGGTCTTAAGCTCACTCGGATTGCTATGACCAGCGGACACGGAATCGACAGCCTCGAACACGCCGCCATTGTCGGAAAGCTTAATTGCGTTCTCGGTGGAACCCGAAGAGTACGTCAGCTTGACGCTGTACGTACCGGCGTGCTTGACGTTCACACGGTAGGAAACCGCGTCACCGTTCATGATGGAGTCCACAATCTTGCCGCCGCTTGCACCCTCAAAAACCTTGATATTCATGGGCCAGACGCCGTTCCACTGATCTCTGTCATTGGAGGGGTCATCGAGCATCGTGCCGTCTTCGGCCTCAATGGTCACGGTCTCGCCCGACTTGGTCGGGAAGGCAAATACAGTCACAGCATGAAGAGCCTTGCGGGCGTTATCAAGCGTCTCGAGGGCACCGTCGACCTGAGTCTGAGTCGCAGTCTCGTTGTTGAGCATCTCACGAGCCGCAGTAAGGGCGGTCTGGAATGCCTGCCAAGAATCGGTCGTGTAATCCTCGGAGCTCAGCTCGTCAGCCTTGTCGACGGCCTTCTGCAGGTCGGACTTATCGACGGCGGCCTCCTTGAGCGCGATGTCGAACTTGTCTAGGCGCGGCGCGCTGACATTGCCGGGAGTACCGACCGTAAGGGTGGTCGTACCAGGCTTCTTGGCAACGAGATCGAACGTCACGGTCTTGAGTTCGCGCGGGTTCGTATGACCGGCGGAGACGGATTCGATGGCCTCAAACACTCCGTTATCGTCGGAGAGCTTAATTGCATTCGTCGTAGAACCCGAAGAGTACGTAAGCTTGACGCTGTACGTGCCTGCGCGCTTGACGTTCACGCGGTAGGAAACAGCATCGCCATTGTTGATGGCGTTTACGATTTTGCCGCCGCTCGCGCCCTCAAAATCAACGATCTCCATGGGGTAATTGCCACCCCACTGGTCCCTGTCATTCGAATGATCGTCAATCAGAGTGCCGTGCTCGGCCTCGATGGTGACGGTCTTGCCCTGCGTAGCCGGGAAGGCAAACGACAGGTTGTCCATGGCATCCTGAAGCGCCTTCATGACCTTGCGCACCTCAACGCCCTTGACGTCGCCGTTGCCGGCAGCGTTGCGGGCAGCCTCGATGGCAGCGGTCAGCTCGGCAACGGAATCGGCATTGAAGTTAGAGGTATCCAGCGCCTCGGCGCGAGCGATGAGTGCATTGCACGCAGCGTCGAGGTCGGTAATGGTGACGTCTGCCACGCCGTGGTAGCCAATGACAGCGCCCTCGCCGGTCTTAACCGCGAGGGAAACCGAGAACTGCTTGTCGCCGTCGGCGGCGGAGCCGGTCACAACGCGACGGGTCTTGATATTGACCTGCTTCTCGGTCTCACCGTCTGCGAAGGTAACCTCCTGCGGCGTGGTGTCAAAGTTGTCCTGGATAGCAGAGCCGGGCTCAGGCTGGACGACCAGCGTCACGGAACCCTTGGATCCACCGGTACGACGGATGGTGAAGGCATGAGTGCTGTCCTCATCCATGGTGACATTGGTCTCCGTGAAATCGAACATACCGGTGCTGCCGTTATTCAAGTAGGCGGCAGCGTCGATACCGACGGTACCCGTTGCCGTAACCACGACGTTGTGCTCACGAGCCTCAAGCGTGTCGGACTCAAAGAGCAGTGCCGGAACGGTGCGAACAGAATCGTGCGTGTTGATTGTCTGGGCTGCGCCGCCGTCGATGGAGACGGTAAACGTGCCGTGGTTGGGGTCCTTGGTGCCCACGATGGCAAACTTGGTACCCGTGAACTTGAACGAAGCCGTAGCGCCCGACTGCGTGGTCCACATGCTCGTGCCCTTAAAGCAACCGTCGATCTTCTCGTCGTTCCAATTGCCGGTCTTGGTCATCTCGGCGTTATCGATACCGACCATGCCCTCGGGCAGCGGAGCCGGCTTCTCAAAACCGCGGGATGCCTTGAACAGACCCATCTCGGAAATCTGCGGGAGATTCAGGTTCTCATCGCCAAAATTATGCGTTGTGAACGTAACCTTGACAGCCGTGGCAGTCACCGCGGTACCGCGGACCAGACGCTTGGCGCCAATCGTGCCGCCGCGCCCAAATTCGGTCCATGCGCCGTTCTCCTCAGTCTGATAGGACACCGTGAAGCCAGAGATGCGCTGGCCGTTCTGGATGGCCTCCTCGATGGAGACGACATCGAACGTCGTGGGCTTGGGCAGCTTGACGGTGAGCGACTGATTGGCAGCATTCTTAGCACACCAATACGTATCGTCCTTGCCGTCCAAAACCTTGGATGCGCCATAAGCCTCGTTGTCGTTCCAAGTGCTGCTAGCCTCTGCCGTAGCGGCAGCGCGACCGCTCTTGTTGGCGCGCGTCAGGTCGTCCTTAAACGAATCCTTGATGTTCTGTCCAAACTCGCGTACACGGTCGGCGATGGCGACATCGAGCTTGCCCTTGTTGTTGGGCGGAACGTTCAGCAGCAGCGGAGCGCCGTGGCCGACGGACTGGAAGTACATATTGCCCAGATCGGTAAGCGTCTTGGGGGTGTTCTTAGCCGTGCCCCAGAACCAACCAGAGGTTATGCGGGCGTCGGCCTCGGGGACGAGCCACTTGTCGCCATCGGGGAAGCCCTTGCTGTAGCCGCCGCTCAGGTTAGTGTTGAAGCCGTCCTTGGCATTCTTATCTGTCTTGCACGGACCCCAGGTGGTGTCATGCGCAAGACCGTTCTCGTTGCCGATCCAGCGGATACCGGCAAAGTCGCCGCCCTGGAAGATCTGGCAGTCGTCGCCCTCGAGCTCATGAATGGTGTTGTACCAACGCTGGAAGTCGTAGACCTGAGCGTTAGCGCCGGAACCCTTGGCGCCGTCCATCCAGACCTCAACGAACTTGCCGTTGTTGCCGTACTTGGAGTTACCCAGGATCTCCCTAAGCTGGCCATCGTAGTAGAAGTTGTAGTTGACCTTGGGATCTTTCGAGGTACCGATACCGGGAGCCTCGCCATTGGAATAACCGTACGAGGGATCGTGGATATCCCAGGGAGACAGGTACAGACCCATATCCAGGTCATATTTAGTGCAGGCAGCCGAAAGCTCAGCGAGGATATCGCCCTTGCCGCCCTTGTACTGGGTCACGCCGCCCATGTCGTACTCGGTCAGATCGGACTGCCAGGTGCAGAAGCCGTCATGATGCTTAGCGGTAACGACAAGCCTCGTAAAGCCCGCGTCCTTGATGGTTTTGACGTAATTCTCGGCGTCAAAATCCTCCGTGAGCGTAAAGATCTCGCTCGGAGCCTTATTGCCGTAGTGCTCGCCCCACTCAATCTCATTAAACGTGTTGGGGCCAAAATGACAGAACGCAGCAAGCTCGTCTTTCTGATACTTATACTGCGCGCTGTTGGGCCTCACGGCATTTTGCTGAGGCGCGTCAGCGGCAAACGCGGGCGTCGGGGCCACAGCAAGCGGGCCTGCCGCCGCAAAAAGCAGTGCAGCAGACAAGATTGCCTGGGCTCCCACCCTCCTCAATGACTTGGCGTGTTTGAACATACAATCCCCTTTCGGAATGATTAGTTATTAGAATCGAACGCCGTAGCGCCCGCCCTTACAGCCTGAGAGGCAGGCCCGCCAACAAGCAGGCCTGCCCGGCAGGCGTTACTAGCGACGACGCTTGCGGTCGATCGCGCGGGCGGCAGCCAGCGCGGCGACACCGGAGGCACCGGTAAGTGCGGCGGCGATGATCGAGGCGTCGCCGGCCGCAGGAAGGTCCTTCTTGGAGGAACCGGAGGGCTTGGCCGCGGCGGTACCGCTGCCAGCAGGCTTGGTGCCCGTGTTGCCCGTATTGCCACCGGGGTTGGGGGTAGGCTCAGGCTTGGGCTCAGGCTTGGGCTCAGGCTTGGGCTCGGGCTTGGGCTCGGGCTTGGGCTCGGGCTTGGGGTCGGGCTCGGGGTCAGGCTTGGGCTCAGGGTTGGGCTCAACCGGCTTCTCGGGTCCCTTGTACGCAAAGTGCGCGGCAGCGGGCAGAGAAGACTGACCGCTCGTGGACTGGGCAACGATACGTACGTGATACGTCTCGTTCTTCTCAAGGCCCTCGAGCATAACGGATGTCTTATCCGTCACGGTAAGCTCGCGGCCGTTGAGATACACGCGATAGTTAAGCTTGCCGCCCATGGGATCGGTCGATGCGGTCCAGCTCAGCTTAGCCTTGCCGTCCTCCTCGGTCGCTTTCACCTGGACATCGGCAGGCGTGCTCGGTCCCTGCTCGGAAGCAATCGGAAGCGTGGAGAAGCTATCCTCGATTGCCTTGGCAGAGGCACCACCAGTGCGGTTGAGTGCAACAACGCTCACGTCGTATGCCGTATCGGCATCAAGACCGGTGAGATGCGCATAAGGAGTGGTGACCGTGACTTCTTGCGGGGCACCAGCGGCACGTGCCGGACCAGTCGCCGTATACGTAACGCGGTACGAGGCAGCGCCCTCAACGGCATCCCAAAGAACCACAGCGGACTGAGAATCAATAGCGGCAAACCTCAGCTCCGCATCGGCGGAGACCTCGGGGAGAGACAGCTCGGCGGCCTTAAGTCCCCTGGCGGCAGAGGTCAGATCATCCGTAGCCTTCTCGACCTGCTTTGCCGTGGCGTCAGCGTTGTTCATGACATCGAGAGCGGCCTGGAACGCCTCGTTGAACGGCTTCCAGGAAGCTGCGGTGTACGCATCCTCCATCTTGCCCGCATTATCCTCGATGGCTTTCTGCAGGGAGGTCTTATCCGCAACGGAGTTTGGAGCTACGACCTCAAAGTAGTCGATATTTGCGCCGGTCTTGCCGTCACGGGCAACGGCGGTAAGCTTGAGCGTATGCTCGCCGTTCTTAAGACCCGTCTTCTCGAAGATCTTGGTCATGGCGGCATCGGCACCGTCCTCGCCCAGGGCAACGCGATCGAGCTGCTCGCCATCGAGCTCAACGTCAAAGGCGCCGCAGCTAAAGTGCTTGTGCGCATAGGCCTTAATGCCCGTGCCGTTAAACGTGATACTCACGCTCGCACCGGCGCTTGCCTCGGTCTTGGAACCGCCGTGATGCTTGTCGGGCTCGCCGCCCCACGTGCTCCACGAACCATTCCACGTAAGAGCGGGGTTCGGGTGAGACTTATCGACGGAGTCCTCGACGACGCTGGTGGTCTCGCCTGCAACGGCAAGTGTGATGTCGCGCGTACCGGAAACACCGGAGTTGTCCTTTGCGCTGGCCTTGACCTCAACAACGCCACCGGCGCCCTTGACGGTCAGCAGACCATTCTGATCGATAGTCGCAGCAGCGTCACCGCTCTTGGTGCGCACCGACCACGTCACATTGGAGGCGGTTGCGTCGGCGGGGGCGACCTTGGCAACCATCTGAAGGGTAGAACCGCTCTTGGACAGAAGGTTCATGCCGTTTGCAGACGCAACGGTAATCTTATTCACCGCAACAGCGTTCTTGTCGAGAACACGGAAGGCGTCAAGCTCCACCTTGGCACGCGTGGCAGCCTCAGTACCCTTTTGCGCCGTTGCGCGCACGGTAATGGTATGAACGCCCGGCTTAAGGTCGTCCTTGGAGAACACAGTCTGCTGGCGCTGCGACGAGGGGGCATACGTATCAACCGTTTCGACGACCTTGCCGTCGATGGAAATCTCGAGCGTGCCGCGATCGTTATTCTTGCAGGAAACAACCTCGATGCCCGTACCGGCAAACGTCAGCGTAGCCGTCTCGGAGCCCGTGGGTGCATCGATGAACTTAATGGTTCCGGCGTAGTTGACCGAATCCTTGTTCCAGTCGCCCCAATTGCCCTGATAGATAACGCGGGAGTCCTGGTCGTCAATCATGCCGGCCATATTGCGCAGGTCCTGGACATCGGCGGCGGCACTCAGCTCACCGGCGGTGCCGTTGGAAACAGCGCAAACACGATACGAGACCTTACCCAGGAAGTCATAGGCCTCGCCATCGGTGAAAGACGTTTCCTTAAGATCGGAGACGCACGTCGCCCAATCGCCATCGCCAATCTTGCGCATAACGGCATAGGTAACGTCTGCGCCCTCGGGAGCCTCGACGGCATTCCAGGAGAGCTCTGCCACGTTGTTTGCAGCCTTGACGGCGCGCAGGCCAGAGGGGGCGGCAAGCTTAGTCGTAGCAGGAATCATGCTGAGCGTATACACGCCGCCCTGCTCGGTCTCAAACGAAATGCGATCGTTGGAGAGAACCTTGTAGTCAACGGGATTGCCCTGAGCATCTGTGACGACGCCCAAAGAGCAGCCGGGAACGTTGACGGTTGCCGTGCCACCATTGCGCGACTCGATGGTCGCCGACGTCAGGCGCGACTCATCCCAGTCCATGGAGACGACAAAGTTACCGCGCGCGACGAGACCCTCGACCGAGCCCTTGCTCCAAGCGGAGGGCAGCGCGGGCAGCATGTCAATATAGCCGCCACTGCTCTGCAGCAGCATCTCGGAAATACCGGACGTGGCGCCAAAGTTACCATCGATCTGGAAGGTGCTGCCACCAGGTAGCGGATGCAGGTCCCAGAGGTTGGGGTAGATGCCATTCTTAAACTGATCGCCCAACAGCTTGTAGGCACGATCACCATCGCGCAGGTGGGCCCAGGTGTTGATGCGCTGGCCCATGCCCCAACCGGTGCTCTCATCGGTGCGGAGGTTCATAGACACACGGGCGGCCGCAAACCACTCAGGAGTATCCACAGAAATCAAGGTTCCCGGGAACAGGCCGAGCATATGGGACATGTGACGATGACCGAAGCCCTCGCCCAGCGAATTGCCGTTCGCGTCCTTGTTGAAGGCTTCCTCGGTATACCACTCCTTGATCTGGCCGTCGGAGCCGATCTCGATCGGAGTGCGCAGGTTATCAAATTTTTCCTGCCACACGGCCAGGACCTCAGGGTCCTCGCCTACGACCTTGCCAGCCTCGATAGCATCGTGGAACAGCTGCCAGATGAGCGCCTGCTCATAGGTATTACCGGCGGTACGCGGACCGTGCTCGGGCGAATACGTAGGCGACGTAACATACTTGCCGTCGCTATCGCGGACGAGCAGCTGAGCATACAGCTGTGCCTCCTCGCGGAGCGCGGGGTAAATATCGCTCTTCAGATACTCTACGTCGCCTGTGTAGCGATAGGCGTCATAGGTGTTCTGGAGAATCCAAGGCACGGCCGCGGGCGACCAACCCCAGTCGAAGCTCCAGCCCGGGCAGGTCCAGCCAAAGGGCGTATTCTGCGTATGGGCCATAAAGCCGTTGGCCTCGCCCTCGGCGCTTTCGATGCCGGCATAGATTTTGGCAGTCACACGACCAGGCTCACGCAGGCCATCAACATAGGAGACGAGCGGCTTGGCCGACTCCGCGAGGTTCGCAGAGTACACCGGCCAGTAGTTCATCTGAAGGTTGACATTCATGTGATAGTCGGAAGCCCAAGGCGGATCCATGAGGTTGTTCCACACGCCTTGCAGATTGCTGGGGAGCTGCGAGTTCTCACGCGAAGACGCAATCGTCAGATAACGGCCGTACTGATAAAGCATGGTCTCGAGCAGACGGCGCTCGGGCTCGGTAGCGGTGCCGTTGTTGTAGGCCTCGAGTAGCTTGTCGGTCGGCTTGTCGGAAGCGGCGGCATCGCCCAGGCTCAGATTGACGCGGCTCATAAGCGCACTCACGTCGGCAACGTGATCGGCGCGAACGGCGTCATAGCCCTTGTTGGCAGCGGCATCTGCCACAGCCTGCACGCGTGCGTGCAGCTGCTCAGCAGATTCACCCGTGCGATACACCGGATAGTCGTCCTTGTAATCGGTAGCGGCAGCAAGGAAGAATGAGATCTTGCTTGCGCCCGAAACGACGAGCTTATCACCAGAAGCCGTAACGGTGCCGCCCTCGGCGTTAACCTTCAGGACGGAATCGTACTTAAGCTGGTTGTCGGAGACAGCGCCCGCGAGCGTGAGCTGATTGCCCGAAGCGACGGTCTTGCCACCCTGCTTGGAGGGGAACGTGATCTCGACGTTCATCGGGTCGCCCTCAGAAGTAAGCTGACCGGCGATCACGTTGTCAGGGTTGCTGGCAATGAACTCACGATTATAGGTCGTATCGCCCTGCTTAAAGGAAACGTTAGCAAGACCGTTCTCGATATCGAGAGAGCGCTCGTACTCGGTCACGCCAGAATCAGAGAGACCGTTGACCTTGAGGTAAATGTCGCCCCAAGGCTGATACGAACCGTAACCATCCTTTGTTCCCGTAAGCTGATTGCACAGATTGGCAGCCTGGCTGCTCTTGCCCTCGGCAAAGAGCTTTTGGATGTCCTTGAGCGTCTGGCCGTTATTGCCCTTGTTGACAAGGTTGCCACCCTGATAGTTAGGGCGAGAAGAGCTCGGACCACCCGTCCAGAGGGTCTTCTCGTTAAAGGTGAGGTGCTCGGTAGCAACTTCGCCGTACACGTTGGCGCCCATGTCGCCGTTACCGATGGGCAGCGTACGTTTTTGCCAGATGTCATTGGCGTTGCCGCCGTGTGCGCTAGCCGACTCTCGATACCACAGCTTTAGCGCGCTCGTCGCCTCATCCGTTGCTTTGTGAGCGCTGGCACCGCTGCCAGCAACCGCCCAAGCAATTCCAGGATTCGGCGCAATCAGCGCAATCGCCAAAGCAAACGCGAGCGTGCGCTTAAATGCGCGACGCGCGCGATGCATCGGAGACGGCCTCCTGCTATTTGCCATACCTTTTTCTCCTTCCCCCGAGTAAGGGTATGCGGCATATAAATCCACATTGCATTCTATGGGAAAACTTGTTGTTGCTGATATCGCGCGTTCGATTACTCTGACGAGCGGTCGATTTTGGGATATAAACGGTAAAAACAGGGGTATCTACCTTGGGTTTTATTGTAGATTGGTATCTGATTCGTAATACCGCAAAAACCTTTTACCATCCAATCTGGCCGCTTGCGCGATTTGCATATTTAGACGCCCTCATACATAAAAAATGAATACGGTTGTGCGCCCCAAATTTTTGATGCGGTATGAGAAGCGTTCGATTCGCACTAAAAAAGGCGCCCCCGGAGGGACGCCTTTTTTTGCTCGGTATGATGCGAACCGCTAGCGACGACGCTTGCGATCGACCACGCGGGCCGCCGCCAGTGCGGTGACACCGGAGCCACCGGCAAGTGCGGCTGCAAGAATAGATGCATCGCCAGTACCCGGCAGGCCCAAACCCTTCGAAGGCTTACCAGGCTTCTTGTTGTGGTCGGAACCACCCTGCTGGCTGCCACCAGTCGTACCGGGCTTCTCGGGCTGCCCGGGCTTATCGGTGCCCGAGCCGCCAAAGCTAGCCATTGCGGCATTCAAAGACTCGAGTGCGGCGGAGACCTCATCGGCAGAGCCGCGCTCAAGCAGCCCCTTGGCGGCGGCGATGGCATCGGCAAGCTGGGCCTTCTGCTCATCGGTACCGTTGGAGGTATCCATCTTCTCGGCCTTGACGATAGCGTCCTTAAGGGCGCTCACGTTGACCAGTGCCTTCAGAGCATCGGCGATCTTAGCGCGCGCGGCGGCAACATCGTCGACGGAACCGTTCTTGAGAACTTCCTCGGCATCGGCGACAGCAGCGTTGAGCTGAGCCATCGAATCCTCGGTGTAGTCCTCGGCACGAGCGCTCTTGGCAGAAGCGATATCGGCCTTGAGCGCCTTGACGTTGACCAGAGCGGCCTTGGCATCGTTGATTGCCTGGGCCAGGTCAGCGTCGTTGGCGGAATCGTGCGGAGCCTTGGCAGCCTCGATGGCGGCAGCAAAGGGTGCCCAGCTCGCCACGGTGTAGTCGGCCTCGTTGAGCTTCTCGGCCTCGGCAATGACCTTGTTCAGGTCGACGGCCTCACGCAGGGCAAGACCGGCCTTGGCGTCGTTGAGCTTCGCGGCCGCAGCGGCAACCTGCTCGGCAGTACCGTTCTTAAGGGCAGCGGCAGAGTCGTCGAAAGCCGCCTTGTAGGCGTTATAAGACTCATCGGTATACAGCTTGCCGTTGGTCTTCTTAAACTCGGCACGGGCGGCGATAAGCTCGCTGGCATCGACCAGCTTGCCCTCGGCATCCTCGAGCGCAGCCTGTGCTGCCTTGAGCTGCTTCGGGGTCGCCTTGGTATCGGCGATCAGATCCTCAAGCGCGCTCATGGCATCGCGATAGGCGGCAGCGCTGTCGGTCGTGTACTTGTCGGCGGCGGCGTCGGCCTCGCCGTACACCAGCTTGGCGTCGGCAAGAGCGACCTCGGCACGCTGCTGAGCGCTCTGGTCAAAGACCAGGGCAGTCTTCTTGGCCTCAAGCGCGGCAAGAAGCGCCTCGCCCTCGGTCTTGGCAAGATCCTCAGGATGCGCGAAAGCCTGCTCGGCCTCGGCATATGCATCGGAATATGCCTGATAGCTCGCGACGGTGTACTGGCCATCGTCGTTGGAGACCTTCTTGGGAAGCTCCTTGCCCGTGTACTTCTCGACACCGGCGGCATCGGCAGACCTCAGGGCAGCGGTAACAGAATCGACCGTCGTCTGCGTGGCCTTGGTATTGGCAAGAGTGTCCTGCGCATTGGCGAGGGCTTTCTTAAAGGCATCGGCAGTCGACTTGGTCCAACCGCTTACGTCCTTATCCTTGAGCTCATTGACAGCAGCCTGCAGCGCCGTGGTATCGGCGGGGTTGGCATCGTCGATCAGGAAGAACTCGGCGATCTCGGGGACCGTGCCGTCCCACGTAACCTTGATGTCCTTAACGGCAGAGAAGGTCGAACCGGCAGCGCGGGTGAGCGTGCCAAAGCAGAACTCGCTTACGGGCTGGCTCAACGTGCCCAGGTCGATGTCCTCCGTCTTGCTATAGGCGGCATCGGTATAAACCGTAGCAGTCACCTTTGCGTTGGAGGGCGTACCGGCAGAGACGATGCGCACGCCCGAGAACACCTTGCCACCCTCGGCAATGGGCTCGGAGACGTGATACACCAGGGTGCCCTTGTTGTCCTGCGGACGCCAGGCGGTCTTGGTATCGCCATCGGCAAGGTTAGCCGGCGTCTTGCCCTCGACCTCGGTGCTCGAGGAATCGAAGTCGGCATCGCCATAGGTGCTTACATACTCGCCGCCGTTGATACGGATCTCACCGATCTCGATCCAGCGCTGAGTGTAGGTCGCGGTAAAGCGAATGCGCATGTAGCGACCGGTCACATTGAGCTTCTCGGTACCGTTGGGATCGTTCTCGTTGGTAGCGGTGACATCGGTCTTGGGGTTGGCCGTGCACATGTTGCCCGGGTTCTTGGTGTCGTGCGTGAGCCAAGCTGCGTTCTTGGCGGTATCGCTGTTAAACGTGTTCTCGATCGTAGCGGTATCGCTGTTGATCTTGAGAACCTCGGTCCACTGATCATCAGCAGCATCCGGGCTGTCGGCAACCTCGATAACACCCTTGCGGATGAAGTCATAGGTCGTCTCGGGCACGTAGTATGCGATGGAGTTGATCTTGCGCTCCTGGCCAAGGTCGAACACGATCGTGCTGCCCTCGGTGGCACCCTGCGTGTTCTTGTAGGTGGTGGACAGATCGCCATCGAAGATCTTCGAAGCATCAAAGTTGCCCAGGTCGCCCTTCACATAGGACGGAGCCTTGACCATCTTGTAGCTCGCAGAGAAATTGGTGAACGTCACGTCGCATGCAGCGGATGCCTGAATGCCAACAAAACGAGCCTTGACGGGCTTCTTGGCGCCCGCGTAGTCGAGCCACTCGAGAGCGTTCTGCGAGTACACGACCTTGGCGCCCTCGGGAAGGTTCATGCCGTCGGTGTTGACCACAACATCGTTGCGCACAGCACCCAGATCGACCGCAAGGTAGTTACCGGACTTAAACGAGACGGTACCGTCAGACAGCTTGACGTTGCCATCCTTGCCCGTAGCCTTGAGGGCAATACCCGAGATGTCGGAACGAATGGTGCCGGTGCTGGCCTCCTTGCCCTTAGAGGTAGCGATCTCGCAGACTTTCCACCAGAACTGCGTGTCTGCAGTCGAGCGCACGCGAATACCGCGAATCTGGACGTTCTCGAAATCGAACTCCTGCTCAAGATCGGAGTTGATATCGCCGCACTTGACCCAATTGTTGCCATCGACGGTGTACTCGAGCGCACCAGCCGAAAGTTTGTCGCTGCCCTGGACATAACGCACGTGGCCCACGGTCTTGGGAGCGGAGTAGGTGACGGTGATGGTATCGCCGCTCTTGATGTTGCCGCCGCCGGAGTTGTGCTTGACCCAAGCGTACGAGCCCTCGTCACCGTCGACAACACGGGAAAGCGCGTAGGACTGGTACACATCCAGGCCCGTGCTCGTAACCGTAGCGTTCGGCTCGGGCTCGGTGGAAGCACCCTTGGTGGCGGAAAGCTCAAAGACCTTCCACCAAGACTTGGTGGCAGCGGTGTTCTTGACGCGGATTGCCTTGGCCTTCACAGCGCTCGGCAGCGTGATGGTCTGCGTGGCACTGCCGTCGATATCGCCGGCCTTGATCCACGTACCGGCCTCGTTCTGATACTCGAGCACGCCGGCGTTGATACCATCACCAGAAGTGGGCTCGTTGCCGCTGCGCGCAGCCTGAACAAACGTGAAGGTATCGACCTCGGACGTCTTGGTGAACGTCAGGGTCACCGTAGCGCCTGGCTGCGTGGTGTCGCGAATGTCAAACTCGGGATCGCCCGTATTGAGATTCTTGTACTGCAGGTGAGCATACGTCGAAACATTACCGTCGTTGACGTTGGAGAGCGACTGTGCAGCCAAGACCTGGCCGTCGATGGTCACCGCGCCTGCAACAGGCTGGCCCTCGGGAGTCTTCTCTTCCTTATTGACCTGGATCTCGTAGATCGTCGGCCAAGCGTCGCGGCTGTTATCCTGCGTGGCGATGAGGCGAACGCCATAGACGCCCTTGATGTCCAGGCCAGTAATGGTGACGGTCGTGCCAGTCAGATCGCCCTGGCCCTCAACGTCATTCCAGTTCTTGCCATCATAGGTCTGGAGCTTGGCATGCTGCATATAGTCAGCGCCATTGCCCTGAATAAAGGTCACGTTGGTCAGATCGAACGGCTTGTTCTTGATCATGCCAAAGTACGTACCCGCCGTGAGCTTGTTGGGGGTCTTGTAGATAACGCCCGTGTTGGCCTTACCGTCAAAGACGTTCTCGACCTTGCCCTCGGGAGTGTCGGTACGGCTGGTCACAAACTGCGTGGTATCGGCATTGGGGTCGGCAGCAAGCGTAGCGCGCTGACCCAGGTAGTTGTTGAGGGCATTAAGCATCGGCATGATGTAGGCCTTGCCCACCGATGCATACTCGGTGTGGTCCACATAGTGGAAGCCGTGCTTGTGAGAGGCAGTGAGTGCCTCGGAACCCTCGGAATACTTAGAAAGCATCTGAGAGCTGTCGCCCGAGAGGTCGGCCTTGAGTGCCTGAAGCTCGGCAATGGCGGCACGCGTCACGTCATCCCAAGCATCGATCCAATACACGATCTGGTCGAGCATGGCCTTGTTGCCGGCATTGGAACGATAGGTCTTGGCGGACTTCTGCAGACCACGGAAGAGCTCAATCATCTGGTCGCAATCCTCGGCGGTTGCGGTACCAGAGGTAACCTTGCCCTGGAAAGCCTGGAGCTCGGTCTTGATATTGGCGGACTCACGGCTCTCGAAGACTACGCCACCGCCGGTATAGCGCTTCATGTGGCGGCTCAGCTCGCGCAGCGCGTTGGAGCCCTTCGTGGCGATGGGAGAATTGTGGTCGACGTAGGAGAACGAATCCTCCCAAGCCTGATCGGCGTGCTCCTGGCTCTTCCACAGATTCCAAGAGAAATCGGCGTTCATGAAGATGCCGGCCTTGGAAGGCTCGGACTGCTGCATGGGGTTGAGCACGACGCCCTGAACCTTGCCGGGCTGGACATCGGTGCCCAGGGCGTTCTCATAGCCGCCCATGGACAGGGTGTCCTTGCTGTTGTCGGTGCACGGCCAGTTGATCCACATAAAGGGAGCAACACCAGAATTGTTGGTGAAGGACGACGTGAAGTTATTGTCGACCTTGCCCCACACGCGGCCACCGGTGTTGATGACCTGGACGCTCTTGGGGAGGTTGGCATACCAAGACTCGCCCCAGCCCATGTAGTTCACGGGACAGAAAATGAGCGTGTCCTTGAGGCCAGGGTACTTGAGCGTGCCATCGGTGTTCTTCTCTGCCTGCTTCTCGTGCAGCCAGTCGGTCATATCCTTGCAGAGCCTGGTATACAGAGCACTGCCCTGGTTGCCAGCATCGTCGGCAAGGATGGAGATCTGGCGAACGCCATGATCCATAACCTGGGTGAACTTCTCCTTGAGGATGGCGACAGACGCATCGTAGTTGGAGTTCGTAATGGGATTGTGCATGAACGGATGGAGAGCAAACACAAAGCGGCACTTAGAAGCGTTACCCGCCTCGGCGAGCGGCTCGATCTTCTCGGTCAGCTCCTGCTCGGTGTAGAGCTCACGCCACTTGGAATTGTGCTTGGGGTCATCCTTGGGAGCATACACATAAGCGTTGAGCTTATAGTAGCCACCCCACTGCATAAGGTTAACGCGGTCCTCGGTGCTCCAGGGATTGCCGTAGTAGCCCTCGATAAAGCCACGCGTCACCACGTCCGCATAATCGGACACGGTAAAGGCACGCAGCTTGGCATCGGAAGTCTGCTGCAGAATCTGGTAAAGCGTGGTCAGACCATAATAGGCGGCGTCGGTGTTCTTACCCAAAACGACAATGCGATCGGAGGCGCTGCCGTCAGACGGCAGCGAGGCCAGGACATAGGAGTCACTATGGTCGAACAGGCCATCCGTGTAAGACAGCTTGCCCTCTTTCACCAGCTGGTCGACATAGGTGTCGACAGCGCCGCCAGAACCCTTGACGCCCACGAGAACCGTCGTAGCGGTGCTCGTGGAGGGAAGGGCGTCAACGCGCTTTGCGTTGATGCCCTTCAGCGCCAGGGCTTCATTAAGACGATTGATGGTGTCTGCATCGATGCCGGACTCGGCAAGCACGCTCGCCTTGTCGCGCAGCGTCTGAGCGCCATCGCCGTACACCACGCTATGGGGCGTGGGGTACAGCTTGTACTCGGCCGCAGCGTCATCCGCATAGGCCTGCAACGGAGCCAAGCAGCCCAAGCAGGCAAGCGCGACCGCTACAACAGCGAGCAGCTTGGCGTACATCCGTTTCTTCATCTCTAAAACCCTCTCTTTCGGCGATTTTTCGCAAGCCGTGACAATTACTGACGACGGCTCTTAAGGCGCAGAACCGCGCCGGCGCCCACAATCATGACGCCCATAAAGCCAGCGGCAACGACGATTATCGTCTGATTGTCGCCAGTCTTGACCAGGCCATCGGTCTTCTTATCGGCCTTGTTGCCCGTGGTCGAATCGGCCTTGTTGGAGCCGTTCGCACCAGTGCCGGTGTTGCCGGTACCAGGCTTGTCCGGATTCTCCGGCTTGGGCTCGGGCTTGGGCTCGGGCTTGGGCTCGGGCTCCGGATCGGGCTTGGGCTCGGGATCGGGCTTGGGCTCGGGATCCGGGGTACCGGGACGCAGACCCAGCATTGCGGAGCGGAGCTTACCCTTGGCGCCGTTCACGGCCTCAAACGTGGGGTTCTCGTCTGCAGCAGCATCCTTGGCATCCTTAAGGGCAGCCTGGAGCTTCTTCCAAGTCTCCGTAGTGTACGAATCCTTGTCGAGGCCCTCGGCCTGCTCGATGAGAGCGTTCAGACCATCGAGGTCAACCGTCTCGTCGATGACGCAGACGCGAATTTCGCCAGCGGTTGCAAACTTGTTCCTATTTGCGGCAGAGTCGCCGTCGGTCTCGTCAAAGTAGAGCTTGACGTCGGTTGCACCGGCAACAGGCTTATCGAAGGCGATGTTCTTGGCGCCCGCACTGGACTCGAGCGTACCCTCGGCAACCTTCGTATAGGTGTTACCACCGTCGGTGCTCACCTCGACATGGTACTTGGTCAAGCGGCCATTGGAGCTGCCGGTACGCGGCACGTACACCATACCGCTCACCTTGGCGGGAGCAGCAAGCTTGACGTTGAACCAGTGAGGCATGGCATTGTCGGCGGGGGCGCTCCATTGGCTGTGCCAGAAGCTGGACTCATTGCCGTCGACGGCAGCCGCAGCAGGACCGTTAGGAGCGGTCTCGCCGGTCTTCTCCTCGGAGCAGGCCGTAGCGGTCACGCCCTGAGCAAAGTTGTTGTCCGCAGACTTAAGCTTGAGGCCCTCAATTGCCTCGGTGAGCGTTTTCGTGTAGGCATCAACCGTATCCTGCATGCTGATGGGCAGGTCGCGCTGAATGCTGTCACGTGCAGACGCGAGCGCGGCGACGGACTCATCGGTATAGGCAGAAAGGTCTGAAGGAATAGCAGCGAGCAGAGCGTCGAGCTTGCTGTAATCGGCGGGCTTGTACTTAACGTTGGCAACGCGGTCGTTGATCTGCTGCGTGAGATTGGCGATCTCGGCGGCATCGGGGTTGACCTGGTTGATAAGAGCGCGAGCCTGCTCGACGAGCGTCTCGAGCTCGGCATCGTCGGCGCCGGCAGCCAGCACGGAGCGTGCCTTAAGCTCGGCGTTGTCGAGCGCCATGGTGGTCGCAAACGTAGCGCTGCGCGTCAGGCGAACGTCGTCGACGTAGCCCGTAAAGGCGGCTATCTTGCTACCGATACGCTGGACAGGGAGCATGCACGTAGCCTTGAGCTTGCCACGGCCATCTTGGCCAATAGTTTGCTTGAGTTTGCCATTCACGTACAGCGAAACCTTGCCCATGCCCTCGTTCTTAAACTCAAGCTCGACCCACTCGTTCATGGGCAGCGTGTAGTTAAACGAGTAGTCACGGTTCTCACGGGTAATACCGACCTTGCCGGTTTTTGCCTGAACGGCCTTGATGGAGCCATAGGGGCTCTCGAACAGGATCTGGTCCTTGTCGCTCGCGGCGTCGGTACGCTTGACCTTCACGCGCAGATCGTTACCAAGACCAGCGGTCTTAAGATCGGAATCCAGCGCGACATAGCTCTTGCCGCCCTTGAGCTCGAGCGCCTTCTTAAAGTCGACGTCAACGACCTCGGCGTTCTTGGCAGACTTCAGGTTGAGGTTGTTGCCGTTGCCCGAAGCGTCCTTGGCATCGTCCATGCCAAGCTGCATGACGGTACCCTCGGCGTTGGCCGTGGTCTTGTAACCAAAGTTGGTGTTGGGGGAGTCGCCGAGCTTCTTGGCCGTAGCCTTAGCAGTGGAAACGTCGGCAGAGCCCTTGCCCCAGGTAGCAGCGGCGTACAGACCCGCGGAGTTGGTGATGCGATCATAGACATCGTACTCGGAGACGCCATTTTCCTTCTTGCCGCACATGTCGTTCCAGACGGCAAAGGCACCACCGATCATCTGCTCGTCGCCAGCAGGAATCGTAACGTTGTTGTAGTTATTGATCGCGGAGTTATAGATGGTGTTGTCGTTGAGGTAATCGAAGTAATAACCGGCGTTGGGAACGATGTAGTACCTGCTGTCGATGCAGTTGATCAGGTCAAAGCCGAGCTTGTACATCTCGTCCATCTTGGCCCAGTCCCTGCTCCAGAGGTTCATCTGGCGGTGCTGACCGGCAGCGCCCTTACCCTGAACGTCAACGGAACCCTTGATCCAGCTGAGGCTGCCCCACACGCGAGCGGTGCGGCCCGAATCCTCCATGTGCTTAAAGAGGTCGTTGACGAAGTTACGATACGCGTTGCCGTCGGCCTCGTACTCGTCAGCACCAATGTCAACCATGGTCTGGTTGTCGAAGACGGGATTGGAACCGGTAAGGTACTCATCCCAGATGGAAAGCGCAAAGGCCAGGGACTCATCGTACTTTCCGGCCAGGTTAAGGTGGTCGTTGCCGCGATGCGTCATGGACTTAGGCGTACGCAGGTCGGGACGCACGTTGGTGAGTGCCAGGGAATGTGCCGGCATGTCGAACTCGGGGACGATGTTGACACCAAGGTCACGCGAGTGCTTGATGAACTCACGGAAATCGGCCTTGGAGTACCACACGTCGGTGCTCGTCAGATCGGCCTTGTTCTTACCGTTGTTGCCACCCTTCTTGATGTCGGACTCCAGACGGAATCCGTTGTAAGCGGTGTTAACGGTGTCGTCAGAATACTCCTCGACCCAAATGTAGTTGTCGGAAAGGTGGACCTGGAAGTCGTTAAGCTTGAACCAGGAGAGCTGCTTGCTCATCTGCTTGAGCCAGTCGAGCGAGAAGGTCTTACGACCCACATCGAGGATCAGGCCACGCACCTTATACAGCGGATAATCGCGGGTGACACCCTGCGGGATAGAACCGTTACCGGTCTTAAGGGCCTGCAGGATGGTACGGGTAGACCAGTAGGCACCGGTCTTGGTCTCGGCCTTAACGCTCACGGAGTCACCAATCTCCATGAGATAGCCCTCGTCCTGAAGACCAAGGGACTTGTCAGTGGTCTTGGACAGGAAGATATCGCCTGCGTTGGCGGCGCTGCCCTTTACGACGGCAAGCTCGGAGCCAAACAGGTCCTTGTAATCGGCGGCCAGCTCGTCGGCGACCGTCTTGAACTCATCGTTGTCGTAAACAACGCGGGTCTGCGCAGTAGGAGCAAAGGAACCGGAGCGGCCCTTCCACTCACGAAGCTGCGGCAGAACCTCGGGAGCGACGTTGTCGCCCGCCTCGACCTGGAACTTACCAGGAACGGTAACGGGGATCTCCTTGAACGCATAGGTGTTCTTGTCGCTCTTCTTGGTCACCTTAAAAGAGGCCTTGACCTGCGTATCGACGATCGGCTGATAGATGGGGATGGTTCCATCCTCGGCCTGAGCGCCAATGACCTGCTCATAGTCGGTACCGTTATAGGTGACGTCGTACTCGTCGGAGCTCGGCAGGGTGACCTTGAGCTGCGTATCACCCTTCTTGGGAGCCTCGACCTTGATGGCATCGGCCAGGCTGTTCATGTCCATCTTGGGCGTGCCGCCATAGACCTCGAGCTCAAAGATGGAAACGTTGCCCCATGCGACACCGCCATCGGGGTCGGCATAGGTGTTGTGATCGATATACAGACGGACAAAGCGGGCCTGATGCACCTGGTCAAGGGTAATCAGGTCGGTCTTGCTTGCAGGATGACCGTCGTTGGTGTAAACGGTCTGCCAGTCAGGGCTATCGGCAGCCGGAGCGGTCGCGCCATTGGCAATCTGAATCTTGTAGCCCTTGGCCTTGCGCAGCTCCCAGAACACGCGGACGCACTTTACGTCGCGCTGCTGGCCCAGATCGACATAGATCCAGTGAGGACCGCCATCCTGGGAGGCAGTGGCGTCGACGCCACTCGCCCAGCGGGAGCTCGAAGAAGACGTATTCCCGTCGACGGCCTTGGCAGCGCCGAGGGTGCTTGCCTCTGCGCTATCGGCAACAGCGTTCTTGCCGCGAGCAACATTCTGCTGCGGATCCTGGGCAGAGGGAGCAGCAGTCTCATCGCCGTAGAGCTCGAACTCGTTGACCGCGACGGTGGGCCAGTCAACAGCAGCACCATTGGGGTCATGGCTCGTGAAGCCCGTGATGCACAGGCGGAAGAAGCGTCCCGTCACGGGGGCGTTAAACGTAATGGCATCGGTAAGCGATGCCGGGCGATTGGTAGACGTGTGGACGTCTTTCCAGTCGGCGCTATTGGCGGCGGGGGCAGTATTGCCCGTCGCATACTGAAGTTTATAGCCAGTTGCCTTGTAGGACTCCCACTTGATCGTCGCCCTCTTTACGGTCTTGGAAGACCCGAGGTCGACATAAATCCAATGGGCGCCACCGGCGTTATCCTCGGCACTGCCCCAACGCGTGGAGTCGTTGCCGTCGACGGCCAGGGCCGCACGAACCGAATTCGCCTCCTCGCTATCCGCTACAGCGGTTTTATTGAGTGCAAGATTTGCCTCAGCCGCCACAGCAGGTCGAGCATAGAGCAGCGAAGACGCCAACACGATTGCAAACACGCAGGCAATCGTGGCGGTTACACGCCAAAGCAGTTTGGTTTTATGTACCGTCATACTCACGTTCCCTTCCTGTCTTTATGTCTTACAAAATAGATGAAGTGCCCTGACGCACGATGACGCGCCCCTCCTTATAAGGGGCGCGTCTATCAGGGCGCGCTAGTTCTGACGGTGCTTGCGGGCAACGATGCCCCAAGCGATAGCCGCCACGCCAGCAAAGCCAGCCATCGCAACTGCGATCAGCGTGGAGTCGCCCGTGCCGGGCATAACTCCGTTGCCCTTGCCGGGCTTGCCGGAGGCACTGGGCTTGGTAGATGCATCGGGCTTGTTTCCGGTATTACCGGTGTTGCCCTGGTTGCCGTTGCCACCCTGGTTACCGCCACCGGGCTGCTCCGGCTTAGGCTGATCGGGGTTGGGCTTGTCCGGCTTGGTCGGAGCCTTCTTGCTTACGGTAACGACGTAGCTGTTGGACTTGCCACCATAGGTAACGGTCACCTCAAGGTTGCCATTCTCCGTCAGCTCCGTGTCCAGACTCGGATTGAACGTAAAGTCGTTCTTGGTCGACTCGCTGTACTCAACCTGGTCCGTGGTGCCATTGCTGTAGGACAGCGTCAGAACCAGGCCGGTCGGGTCGAGCTTGTCGCCCTCGGTGTAAGCGCGCTTGGCGGCATCGGCGTTCACCGCAATGCCCTCGAGCGTCGGCTTGGTCTCGGTAACGTTTACGACCTTATCGACAGAACCCGTGTAGTCCTCGATGCCGGTCACGGTAACGGTGACCTGACGGCCGTTCTCGCTCACGTCGCCCATCTCAAAGCCAAGCTTGTAGTCCAGGCCATAGGTGAGCTTCTCGCCATCGACCGTAACCTCGACCGTCTTGGCGATTTGAGCCTTGATGTCCTCTTCGTCGTTGATGTTCGCGACCTCAAGAGCATCGGTAGCAGCAACCTGCTCGGCCTTGATCTCGACAGCCGGGCTCGTCTTGCGCAGGCGAATCTCGGCGGCACTCATATGCTCATTGTCGCCACTGGCAGCCTGGGTGCCGTTGGCCTTAAAGCGGAAGTACTTAGCCGTAACGGGGTGGTCGAACTGAGCAACACGCCAGCCCATCTCAAAGCCCTCGTCCTTGTAGCCCTTCCAGTGACCAGTGGAGATAGTCTTCCACTCGTCAGACTCGTTCTCGCGATACTGAATCTCGTAATCGGTAACGATGCCGTTGTAGCCGCCGTCGCCACCGGAGTTACGCGGCAGGTAGCGCAGCGCCTCGACGCTCGTGGCCTCCTTGAGCTCCATGGAGACCCACAGCTGATCGGCGCTGGGCTTAAAGCCGTTCCTCCAATTGGTATGGAAGTACGTGGCGTTGTTCTTATCGAACGCAAACTCGACGGGACCCTCGTTGCCAGAAGCGGGGTTCAACTCGCTGCCAGCAGCCTTGTTTTTGATGTCCTCATTGGGAACGTCGCGCTCATCGTTGTCGTCGGGCAGCACGCTCGAGCTGCTGTCAGCAGCCAGGTTGATGACAAAGGTCTTGCGCGTAGCGTGATCCTCGGACTCAAGGATGATGTTGATCTTGTTGTCGTGAGCCGGCAGCACGGTAACGGCGGTGTTCTTGGCCGGAACGGCCTCAACCGTCGCAAAGAGGGCGGCAGTGGAATAGCTGCCCTTCTCGAGATTGCTGGCGCTCAGCTTCTTGCCGTTGACCGTCAGGCTATCGAGCGCAGCATCGGTATTGGTGTCGAAGCTACCCTTGGCCTCGAGCAGCTGGATCTCGGTGATGCAGGTGCAGGGCTTGGCGTTGGGGAGCGTCACGTTCTTATTCGTGAAGGTGAACCTCACGAACGTAGCGAGCGTCGGCTCGAACTCGTAGGTATAGGGCTTAACGCGGTTGTTGGCAGAACCGATGGTCTCGGTCGTGGCAACTTCGCGCCATGCCTTGCCGTCCTCGGAAACCTCGAGCTTGGTGGTGCCGGCATCGGGATAGCTTGCAGACCAAGAATCCTCGACGAAGTGCACCACGGCACGACCCAGACGCTGCTGGGTGTTGTAGTTAAAGGTTACGCTCGACTTGGTGTTGCCCTCCTGCGCATAGGCATAGTTGGACCAGCACGAAGTGTTTGCGCTGCCGTCGCCCTTGCCGGGGGTAAAGGCGGTCACGCCATCGTTGATAGCAGACAGGGAGTCGGACTGTTTGTTCTCGGGCACGCTCTGCGTGACGCTCATGAGAGCGCCGCAGTTAGCGACGTTGTCACCGATGGTCACTTTCTCGTTCTGAACGCGAATCGTAGCGGTAACAGTCAGGTCCTTACCAAAGACATTGGCGGTGCCCTTGACGGTCACAGTGCCGGCCTTGTTGTAGGCATCCTCGGCCGGAGTTTCCCACTTAACGGGGAAGCTCGCGTTAAGGACGGTACCGTCGGCCATAGCGGCAGGACGCGCATCGGGAAGCGATGCGACGGTACCAACCGGAGTGGTGGCCGAATAGTTCAGAAGCGCCGCGACCTCATCAAGCACGGTTACGGTGCAAGAGACCTTGGCACCCTCGACCTCGCCGGAAACCTGGAAGGTGCCAGGCTTGGAGAGAGCGTCCTTGTTGATGTTGTCCCAGGCAACGTTCTTCTTCTCGGACGTGCCGTCAGAGTAGTTGACGTCAACCTGCTTGGGCAGGGAAAGCTCGCTGCCCGTCTTTACATAGTAGAAACGGGAGTAGAGCAGGCTCGAAATCGACTTGGGAGCAGCAGGATCGCTGGAACCCGTGGAGGAAATCTTCACTGTCTTGGAAGCGAGACCGTCAGCGGTTACGGTAACGGTGATGTCGCCACCCTTGCCGTTGGAGCGCACAATGCCCACCAGCTGACCAGCCCAGGCGTTGCGGTTGTTGTCGCGGTAGGACTGATGGTCGGGGGAGCTACCGTTGTCGATACCGGCGAGCTCGCCTGCGCCACTGACCTTAAACTTCACGTTGTTCTTGGCGTCGGGAACGATGTTGCCGTTCTGGTCCTTTACGCTCACGGTGACATAAGCCAGGTCGCCCTTGCCAGAAAGATCGGCACGATCGACCGAAGCGTCGAGCTTGGCGGCAGCACCGGTGGTCGTCACGCTCTGACGGCCATCCCAGTTCTCGGTCGAGACAACGTGACCGTTCTCGTCATAGGCCTTGGCGGTAATGGTGCCATCGGCATACGGAACATTCCAGCTGAGCCAGAGGTTCTCGGCCGTCTTACCGCTCTTGCCCTCACCCTCATAGATCTGATAGGTGTAGCCGGCAGTGGTGGTCTTCTTGGTAAACGTCTTCTTGCCCAGCGACTGCGGAGTCGTGGAGCCCTTAGGCGTAAAGAAGAGCTCAACGCCGGCGGCGTCGGTGTAGACAACGACCTTGACCTTGCCGCTGTTGTCCTTCGTGACCATGCCGCTCTTCCAAGCAGGAAGGATATGCAGCGTGTGCAGGCTATCGTTCCACTGGCTCTGATACAGATAGTACGTATCCTTGGGCAGACCGGCGGTATCGATGATGCCAAAGTAGGAGTTCTTCGGCGCGATGCTCCAGTCGCCACCCTGGACGCCGGCAGTAACGCCGTTCCACGGGGTGGGCTCGCCCAGGTAGTCGAAGCCGGTCCAGACATACTCACCGGCAACAAAGTCGCGAGTGATGGTGTCATACCATGCCTGGGAGGCCGTGTGGCCCCAGCTCACGTAAGACGTGTCATAGGAGGTGAGCTGGTGACCGCCCGCATCGGCCATGCTGCCGAGCGTGTTATAAACGCCACGGCTGTTAACGGAAGAAACCGTCTCGGAACCGTAGAACTTCCACGTCGGATTGTTGCGATGCAGCTGATCATACCTGCTGCCGTCGGCGTAATTGATACCGATCAGACCACCAGCGTTGGCGAGGTTGTCGGGATGATAATTCCACGAGCCACCCTTGAGCTGGTTGTCGCCAAGCGTCACGGGACGAGAGGTGTCGGCCTCTTTGGTCCACTTGATAAGGTTGAGCTGAGCAGTCTCGTCAAACGGCTTGGTGCCGCCGGTGATCATCTCGTTACCCACAGACCACATGATGACCGAGGGAGAGTTAAAGTCACGGGCGATGGTCGCCTTGAGATCGAACTCGGCCCAGACCTGATCGGACTTGGCGCCGATGATCTTGGAGTCGCCGACCTTCTTATTGAAGAAACGAGCGTAGTCGAAGCTGTTGCCGTTCTTCGCATCGGTCCAGCCGTCGAAAATCTCCTCGTCGAGCAGGATACCCTGCTCCTCGCACACCTCAACGAGCACGCGAGACGGCGTGTTGTGAGACGTACGGATGGAGTTGCAGCCCATCTCCTTCAGGATACGCACCTGGCGCTCGACAGCCGCACGGCTATCGACGGAACCCAGGGCACCCTGATCCTGGTGCATGCAGACGCCTTTGAGCTTGACATTCTTGCCGTTGAGGGTGAAGCCGTTGGTGACGTCGTAGTTAAACCAGCGGTAACCGAACACCGTGTCATACGTGTCGACGACCTTGCCATCAACCTTGACCTCAGTGCGAACCGTGTACAGGTTGGGAGCCTCGGTGGACCAGAGGCTCGGATTGGCAGCGCTGATCTGAGACTCGATAGTCTTGGACTTGCCTGCAGCGACAGCCTGAGCGTCGGTGGTCACGGTGCCGATAGCCTGCTCGACCTTGCCACCCTTAGGGAAGATGGTCTGCACGAGCGTCACGTTGGCGTCCTTGTCACCATTATTAACAATGGTAGACGAGAGCTTGGTGGTCACGTTGCCACCGTTCTCGCTCTGGAGCTGAGGAGCGCTCACGTGGACACCGTCCCTGGTCACAGAAACCTTGTCGGTCACCACGAGATCGACATTGCGGCCGATGCCCGAGCCAGAGTACCAACGGCTGGAAGGAACCTGATGGTTGACCTTGACGGCGATGGTATTCTCCTCGCCCGTCTTGAGGTACGGGGTGAGGTCGAACGAGAAGGGCGTGTAACCATACGGATGGTTGCCCAGCTCGGTGCCGTTGACCCAAACGGTGGCATCCATGTAGACACCATCGAAATCGATGCGAATCTGCTTGCCCGCAAGAGCGCTATCGACAAAGAAGCTCTTGCGATACCAGCCGATACCGCCCGGCTTATAGGCGCTCTCGGCCTCGAGGTTGGACGCATAGTCCTGATCGATGCTGTAGTCATGCGGAAGCGTGACGTACTGCCACGACGAGTCATCGAAAGAGCCGGCCTGAGCGCCGCTGGCGTCGCCCAGGTTGAATTTCCAGTTGTCGTTAAACGAAACCGTACGTTGAGACGGATCGCTCACGTTGCTCACATAAGCGATCTCGGGCGCAGAACTCATCTGAGTCTGCGTCTGCGAGCGCAGCTCGGGCGAAACATCGCCCGCTGCCCACGCCTGGGCTACGGGAAGGGTGAACGCAGCCGCCGCAAATGCCGCCGCGCACACCGCCCCCCGTGCCCACCTAACTACACGACCGTTACTTACCATGGCAGCAGCGCCCCTTTCTAAAGCTCCGCAAAGACGACCGTTGTCTATTGCGGCTTGCTCGTCCACGCGTTGCGTAAACGCACCCTGCGTAGCCTCGACACAGAGTGGACTGATACTAAAAATCCACTTTAGTTGTAACTTAAAACAATCCGCTTATCGAGCGGTCAACGGTGAACGGTTTTGGCAATTTGAGCCTTGTTATCCATGGTCAGCCCTATGTTAACGCAAACATTTTTATGGCCGAACCGCAAACCATATGCTCAGAAGCCCCGTTTGGACTCAACTCGCCGCACATGTTTTTGCTTACAGTTAGCTGATATACAAGGAATTATTTATTTTAGGCATAAATATTCATTCAAAATTTTTAGCAACAAATCGATGAACGGTTATACCTGCAAATAAAGGTATTTTATTAACCATACCATTCCATAAATATGCAATTTACTGAGTCCTATGAGTTCAAAACGGGGACAACAGACCGATAGCAACCTCTTTGCAATGGATGCCCTTGGATGCACATTCGATCCCTCGCCATCTATTCGATAAACGGCATGGAGATAATCCCTTGACTAAGGCCCCGGCACTCCAGACGGTAAGGGCAACTCTCAGCAGAAGCTATATATATTAGTGCGCGGGTGCCGACGGCCCGAATCCGCCGACGGCCCCTACAAACCAGAAACGGCGCCGCTCCCGCGACGCCGCCATATTTCTCTGGTGCCCCCGGGCGGATTCGAAAACTCCCCCCGCGGGGAAATTGGTGACGCGGGTGCCGACGGCCCGAATCCGCCGACGGCCCCTACAAACCAGAAACGGCGGATTCGAACCGTCGACACCCGCTTTAGGAGGTCATGAGCTATTACCCTACCTGCGGTTTTTCATTTTCATCAATTTCTCTGTTGTCGCAGGTAATTTAGCTATTCTGCCGTTTTTGCTCTTCTTGATTAGTTTTCTATTTCACCCTTTTTACACCCCTTCACCCCTTCATTTTGACTTGCAGGGGTGAAATTTTTGGGTTAGCCTCGGGGGCGAGGCCCTCAAAGCCCTGCCCTCGAGGCTAACCCAACGCACCACCCCTGGAGACCCATGGAAACCAGAATCAAACCCACAGCCAAAGGCACTTCCGAACCGATCAAGGGAAAACCGGGTTCCTTCCGCATCTACTTCTCTCTCGGTCGCGACCCCGAATCCGGCAAGAACGGGAAACGAGTCAGATACCTAAAGACACCCAAGAGAACCATCCATTGCAAGAGCAAAAACCCGAAGAACTGGCCCGGTGAGGTGGCGAATGCGCTCGATGCCTACCGGAAGGAGCTGGAGACCTATGAACCGGCTAGCGACATGCCGACCACTGTTTCCGGATACGCTGAGGATTTCCATCGGCTCCGAGAAAGCTCCTTCGGCTCCCCTCTTTCTTTCCAAAGAGAGGAATATGACGTGCGCCATATACGCGAGCTGTTCGGCGACATGCCCCTCGGCGCACTGAGGCCCGACGAGATCAAACGGGCGTATGCTGAAGCGATCTCAACCGGAAGATTCACAGAGGCCGAGATTCGTCGTATCCACGTCAAGCTCAAACAGGTCATGCAGGACGCACTGGAGAATGAGCTAATCGGGCGCAACCCATGCATCAGCATCAAACTCCCAAAGCCAGACCTTAGAGTGCGTAACTTCCTCCCACCCGACGAACTGCCCCGATTCACCAAATGCCTGCTATCCGAACCCATGGGGCCGATGACCGTCTGCACCATGCTCATATTCCACCTAGGACTCAGGAAAGGCGAGGCCCTGGGGCTCTGTTGGGAAGACTACGACCCCGAGGCGATGGAGATCCGAATCATCCGCCAGTACACCAATGACAAAACGCTCAGAGCACCAAAATCGGAAATGAGCAGGCGAATCCTGTCTATAGACTCTTCGCTGGCCTCGTATCTAAACGACTGGAAGATGCGGCAGCGCAGTCTATTCGAGCAACGCGGGCTAAGACAGAGAAACTCTGACCCCCTCGTTCACGCCTTCAGCACGCATAAGGACGAAAACGGCAACCTTCACGTCAGTATCACCCGACCCGATGGACACAACTATTCGCGCTGGTTCAGGGATTTCTGCGTCGACAACGGCTATGGCGAGTACGCCAACGTGACAAGCCAGTTCAAGCGCAACGGCAAACTGCACACACGAGGCACCGGATACTCAGGGCTCGTTCCCCATGGCCTGAGGCACACGGCAGCAACGGCCCTTGTTGCGAGCAACGTCGACTTAAAGACCGTTCAAGCGAGAATGGGCCATGCGTCCGCAAGCACAACCGCAAACTTCTACACCCATGCAATCAGGGCAAATGACCGAAACGCAGCTGAGGTATTTGAATCGCTTTCATCTAAGAATTAGCTATTTCAACTGGATACTTCACTATTTCTCCATATCGTGGGCTATTAGTGACACTCGCATGGGCCATATCGACTGAACGGTGATACATTATTCGCAAGTTGAATGGAAGGAGGTGAGTATAAGTGGCGTTGGCAAAGAAGGCTGAGAAGCGAATTCGCATTCCCGAGAATCTCAGGGCCCCCTTCGCGCAGATGGTTTCGGACGAGGCTTACCTGCGGGCAACTGACGAATCGAAAACCATCATCGGACTCGTCTTCGAGAAGGTGCTTCCCGCGTCCGCGTTCGCGAGGGACAGAATGCTCAACGTCTACAGCGGTGATAGCCTGTTCACGAGTGTGTCGGACGTATTGCGTTCGAACGTCACCGGCGCAATCGGCACCGTCGCCGAAGCGGACTATAAGCCCATAATCGAGTTCGGAGCGAGGCTCATTCACGAGAGGAGCTGCGGCACTGCGCTCTACACCGGTGCAATGGACATACCGCACCTTCGACGTTGCTTCGAGTCCGTTCTCGACTACATGGAACACGAGACCCGGAGCGACCCCTCGAATCCCCTTCTCGACTACGAGACGTCCCGTGCAGTCAAGTACGGACGCTCGCTGATGGACGAGTGCTCGACGGAGTTCAATCGAGCGCCCGTAGCAGCCCTCGTTCGCTTTGCAGTTGAGTACTTCGACGAGATTGGATGCCTGAACGCAACATGCGCCTATCTCGCCGATGCTTTTTCCGCGCTTGAAGAGAGCGTCACCATCTCGGCTAACAAGTGCGGCAACAAGCACGTACCACCGGACACCCCGGAGCTGCGCCGCAAATGGAGCGACCTTCTGGAGACGGTCTGCTCCGACTGGCAATAGAAAACGGCACCCGACTCCCCTCTCTTAGTCGCCAAACCTCGAAGAGGAGCCGAGCGCCCCAAACAAGGAGTTTATCATGCATCTTGCAGATGACCCCAAGACCGACGCCATCTCCGCAGGCATCAACCTGCGCCATGTCGGCACCAAGCGCATCATGAGCCGCCTGGACGTTCAGATCCTCACCGGCATCGGACAATCCAGCGCCATCAAGCTCATGAAGTCCACCCACCACTGTTTTAGCATCGCCAACCAGTACTTCGTCATGGAAGAGGACCTGTTCGACTACTTCCACAAGCTGGCAGAGGGGGCGAGCGAGTAATGCAGCGCCCGAACGCCAATCCCCTCGTCTTCGAGCTGGATGTGCTCGACGAGCACATCCACGCCCTTCAGGAAGACAAGCCCATCGCCTCCTTCGGGCTCGACGCACTCAACAGCATCCTCGGCGGTGTCTACCCCGGGCTCAACTACGCAATCGGGACCGCCCCGGGCAAGGGCAAGACAACACTGGCACTTCAGGAGGCCGACAAGCTCGCGGCAGACGGGCACCCGGTAATCTACGTTTCCGCCGAGCTTCCCGCGCACAAGCTGATCGAGAAGAGCCTGGCGCGTCTCAGCGACGGCAAAGTCGCGTTGTCCGAGGTCTCCAGCTGCGCGACCCAGAATCACCCTAAGCACGCGACTTTCGAGGCTGCACTCGACAAATATCGCACCAAGATCGCCCCCAATCTCTGCATCACCGGCCCGCTCAACACCGTGGAGCTCTCCAACCTCGTCGGGCTGGTAACACGCGAGCGCGGCGAGGTCCCCATCGTCTTCATTGACTACCTCCAGCTCCTCGCCTGCGGCGTCACGGCGGACCAGCAGTTCATCGACGAGCGATTGGCTATTACAGCATGCGTGAAGGGCCTCCGCGAAATCTCGAACCTCTATGGCTCTCCCGTCATCGCACTGAGCTCGACCACTCGCAAGTCCTACGATTCCGGGAAGTCGGCCAGGCCCAACCTCGCCATGTTCGGTGGTTCCTCCGCTGTCGAGTACGGCTTTGACTCGGTGCTCTACCTCGCCGATGACAATGACAAGCCCGAGTGGCCCTACGAGTCTCCCGCAACCGGCACGCCCCTCAAGCTCGTCGCCCTCAAGAACCGCTACGGCACGCTGGGCGAGTCCCGACTCGACTTCGACGGTGCGCGCGCCACCTTCCACGACAGGGGCTAGCCCATGCGTGGCAAAGCCAAGACCGCGCATATAAACGTCCGCATGACCGAGGAGGAGCGTGCCGCCATCACGGTGCGCTCCTCCTCTTTTGGTATAGCCCCATCGACGTTCATGCGCGAAGCCGCCCTCCACATCGGTGAGAAGCCCGTCAGGATCGCCGACGAGGCGACGCTGCGGCAGCTTCTTCATCAGATGAAGAAGCAGGGCGGAAACCTCAACCAGGCCGTCCGCACCGCAAACGCCTATGGCGTGGATACGCAGACGGCCCAACAGCTCGCGGAGGCCGTCCGTCTGGTATCGAGCACGGCCTCGCAGCTATCGAACCTCATCTCCAAGAATCGAGAATGATCATGAAAACCAAGATGTCCACAGCACTCATATCATCTCTTCTCCTAGCGATCCTCGTATGCCCCGTCCTCGCCGTCCCCGTCGACGATTTCATCGCCGGGACACCGTTAGGCGCGGCTGCGATTCCGTCGTCGTTCGGCGTGGATACCGTCCTCGGCTGGTGGCTCACGGGTGCGTTCACTGCTTGCCCGCTCGGAACCCTGCTGACCTTCCTCCTCGCCTTTTGCATCTGTGCTCTCATCGCCTACTCGACCGCCCTCAACGCGAGGGGCGAGGACGGCGGCGTGCTCGGCGACGCCCACGTCAAGACGGGTCGCGAGGTCATAAAAGGGTCCATGACCTGGGACGGCTCGACGAATCCCTCGTCACGTGGGTTCGTCTATGGGTTCACCAAGTATCACGGCAGACCCTGCTATCTCTACGAGCCCAAGAAGATGGCCTTCGTGTCAGGGGCCACCGGGTCAGGTAAGAGTCGCTTCCTCTATCTCCCCTCAATCGACCTGCTCAGCTACGGCGGCGCTTCCAACGGATCCGAGCCCGCGACCCTAATCGTCTCCGACGTGAAAAACGAGCTCATAGAGCTGACGGGCGACGAGCTCGTCCAGCGAGGCTATCGCGTCCTGCTTCTCGACACGCAGCACCCCTATAGGGGACAGAGGTTCAACCCGCTCAAGCAGGTGCTCGACCTCCATGCCGAGGGACGCGACCAGGAGGCCGAGCAGGCGGCGGACGCCATCGCGGAGCTCGTGGTGCAGGACGACGAGAAAGACAAGGGCTCGCACTGGACCGCCTCGGCCAGGGGCCTGCTCTCGGCCCTGGTCCTGCTGGTCTCCATGTCCGACGAGTGTCCCGAGGAATCAAAGCACCTCGCGACCGTCTGCGAGGTCCTGGACCGCGGCACCGAGGCCGAGGGAGACGACCCGTCCGAGCCCCTGAAGGCCGTCTTCCGCGCTCTGCCGAGCGGCCACCCCGCCAAGGGCAGGGCGTCGCAGTTCGTCTCCTCGGGCGGCAACGAGCTCAGGAGCATCCTCTCGACGCTCAAGGTCGCCCTGCGCCCGTTCTCCTCCGCCCCAGTCGCCTGGATGACCTCCGGCTCCGACATCGACCCGCACACGGTGCTCACGGAGAAGAGCGCCGTCTTCCTCCACGTGCTCGACGAGGGCTCCCCCTACAACTGCATCGCGGCGATGTTCCTCTCGCAGCTCTGGGCTTCGGTCCAGGCGGTCGCGGACGTGAACGGCGGCAGGCTCCCCCGCCCCGTGCAGATACTCGGCGACGAGTGGGGCAACCTGCCCCGCGTCGAGTGCCTGCCCGCCCTCCTCAGTCTCGGGCGCAGCTACGGGACGTTCTGGGTCGGAGCGACGCAGGACGTATCCCAGCTCAATAAGTATGGCGAGAGAGACGGCCGCAGGAAGATCCTCGCGAACTGCGGCATCAAGGTCGCGATGAAACTCGCCGAGGAGGAGGACCGCCGGTACTTCACCGAGCTCATCGGCAAGACCACGCGCCACACGCAGGGCACGAGCAACGGCAGGGCCGCGTCAGGCACGTCCTCCTCGACGTCCTACAGCGAGAGCGCCGACGACGTGATACACCCCTGGGAGTGGCGCGACATGGCCCCGGACCGGGACGGGATCATCGTCGTGAAGCACGCGGACAACGGCATGCCCACATGTCGAGCCGGCGTCTTCCGCTCCCCCGTCACCGACTGCACCAACACGCCCACAAGGGAGCACTTCGACCTCGGAACCCCCGAGCACGAGGCGGAGAACCGTCGCGCCTACCAGCGCCGCCTCGACGAGTCAGCTGCTGGGAAGATGCGCGAGGAGGCCTCGACCTGGTGCCCAAAGTGGCCCGAGCCGGAGAAGAAGAACGGGAGCAAGCCGGGCGGTAAATTCAGCGGGCTCTCGCTCGACTAGGGAGGCGACCATGACGGCGATAAAGCAGACGAGCGTCTGCAGCGAGAAGCACCTCGCGAGACTCAGGGATTACCTCTCCTGGGACCGCGACAAGGCGCTCGCCCACGGCACGCAGAACATCATCGACGATGACCGCTGGTTTCAGGAGATGGCAGACACGAGGGCGGCCATGGGTCACGATAGGCCCGGCAAGGCCGGTGCCAGGTGCACCTACATGCAGCACCAGATACTCGGGTTCCTCCCAGACGAGTGCGACCTCAACGGCGGGAAGATGACGCCGGAGCTGTGCATGCGCTACGCGAGGGAGTACGCGGCCGAGCGCTACCCCAACCAGGAAGTCGTGATGGTGCTGCACCGCGAGCGCTGCCGCGCGGACGCCACCGACCGCTACGCCGTGCACCTCGGCATCAACCGCAGTGATCTGGAAACCGGCCGAAGGCTCGACGAGGGCCCCGCCCGGAAGGCGGCGGCATCACGCGTGAAGACCGTCCGTACCCTGGACGAAAGGTACGGCCTCAGGCAGCTTGAGCGCGGCAAGGCCAACTCGCGCGTCCACGCGAGGCAACCCGGCACGGAAGAGCGCGACATGGCCCGAAAGGGGCAGGCCGAGCGCTCGGAGAACGCCCGCATCCGCGTCGCGGTCGCCCGCCGGATCGAGGAGGTCGGGCGCATGCGCGACTGCCCTGACCGGATGGGCGAGCTTGAGCGGCGGCTCAGGCGGGACGGCATCGAGCTCGCCAAGTCCAAGGGCGGGAGCCTCCAGTACCGCTTCCCCTCGAAGTCGCTCGGGGCCGTGAGGAAGGTCAACGGCGGAAGGCTCGGTTTCGCCGTCGACCGCTCGACCGGCATCACCGTCCGCTTCACGCTGCGCGGGATAGCGACGGCGATGCGGGCGTTCTGGGAGCTTGAGCGAAAGGCGCTGGAGAATCAGAACGGGCGCGACGACTGAGCTCTTGGGGCCGGGACGCAACAGGCGTCCCGGCCTTTTCTTTTAGCCCTTCGGCGAGAGCGACCTCGGAGCGGTTCGCCGCCCCGCCGCAGGCGGCAAGATGATTCCGTGCAACGGAATCCATATCTTGCCTGCACGGAGCGAGCCGGTTGCCAAGACAACGCGAGCCCAGGCAGGTGAGCGCCGGTTGAGCCGACGCCGAGGAGACGCGACCCATGGGGAGCGTCGCACGACGGTGCTCGGCGACCCGGCGCGAGAGGCCCCGCCCGGCGACCACGGCGGAGCGATGGCGACTTCTGGAAGCCATCGAGCGAAGCCGTTCGGCGGGTGGGGCCGGCGTGAGCGGAGGCGGACGAAACGCGACCCTGGGGAGCGTTGCCAGGGAGCCGCAGCGAGAGCGACGCTATGCGTCACGGGGGTCCCGCCCATAAGCGGGACCCATCGGCCTCAAGGCCGATCGCTACGTGACAACCTCGAATCGCTACCGTTCGATAATTCCGATTGGAAGTAGTTTTCCTTTGCTCTATAGCCGGAGGTTAAACTGTTGGATATCTTTGTCGCGATTCAATTCGCACCAGCTCGTTATCAAAGGATTTCACATGGCCAGGAAAGAAGCCGCACTCGACCTTTGGGTTGCCGACAGGCTCACCGAATGTGATATTGAGTTCACATCACAGGGGAGCAGCATCAAAGAAATCGACAACGCCCTCAAGGACGCATCCAAGCGCGGAACGGGAAACGCTGGCTATCCTGAATACGTTTCGAAAATTGGCCGCTTTGTTCTTGTCATCGAAGATAAGGCGAGCCAGAGCCGACATGAAAAGCTAACAGATTCTGACATCCTCGACATGAGCACCGAGGCCGTTACCGATTATGCCGTCAACGGTGCCTATCACTACGCCTCGCACATCGCAAAGAAGAGCCCTTTCACTGAGGTCTTCGCCGTTGGGGTTTCAGGGGACTCCAAGCATCACACCATATCTCCCGTGTTCGTGAATGACCGAGAAGGCTACAAGAGGCTCCCAGACCTCGAATCGTTCACTTGGCTCTCACCGAGCAACATCGTTGAATACTACACACGGTATGTTCTTGACGAACCAACCGACGTCGAGAAGACCACCGAACAAATTCTCAAGGATGCGGCAGAGCTTCACGAATATCTTCGCACCTACGGCTCCATCAAGGACCAAGACAAGGCTCTTGTGGTAGCGGGGATTCTTCTAGCTTTGGATGAAATCGAATACGGCGGATTCTCAATCGATTCCCTTACCGGGGACCAGACCGAAGGCATGCGCGACGGCGATAAGCTGATGAACGCCATTCGTGGAAGACTCACGCGCTCCAACGTCGGGCCAGATGTGAAGAAAAACAAGCTTCTTGCTGAGTTCGGCATTGTTCAAACAAGCTTTCGCTTAAACGAGGTCAATGACACCCTAGGGATGACCCCGTTGCACTACTACACGAACTTCCTTAACGAACACGTTTTCAAAAGCATCAAGTACCAGCAGACTTCTGAAGACTTCATAGGTCGCTTTTACGGCGAGTTTATGAGCTATTCCGGCGGGGACGGCCAAACACTCGGCATCGTACTCACGCCAAAGCACATCTGCGACCTTATGTGTGAGCTCGTTGATGTTAAGCCTACAGATACGGTGCTTGACCCAACATGCGGAACGGCGGGATTTCTCATCGCCGCCATGCATCGCATGCTTTCTTCTGCAACCAGCGAGCAGCAACGCAAAGACATTAAGAAAAAGCGCCTTCACGGCATCGAGCTCCAAAGCAACATGTTTGCAGTCGCGGCTGCAAACATGATTCTTAGGCGAGACGGAAACAGTAACCTCGAATGCTGCGATTTCCTCAAGCAAAACCCGGCCCAGATACAGCTCAAAGGGGCAACGGTCGGGCTGATGAATCCTCCATACAGCCAAGGAACCAAAGCGGATCCAAGCCAATACGAGCTATCTTTTGTGGAACGTCTTCTCGACTCTCTCACAATAGGTGCGAGAGCGGCGGTCATCGTTCCGCAATCATCCATGACCGGAAAAGCAAAGCCGAGAAGGAGTTCAAGGTCTCCATCCTCAAGCATCACACCCTCGAAGGCGTTATTACGTGCAACACCGATACATTCTATGGGGTCGGAACGAATCCCGTCATAGCCGTGTTCACTGCCGGCGAACCACATGACCCTGAAAAGGAATGCCGTTTCATCGACTTTAGGGATGATGGCTATGAGGTAAGGGCGCACGTCGGCCTGGTCGAAGGCGACTCTGCAAAGGACAGAAAGCAGCATCTTCTTGACGTTTGGAACGGCCGCGAAGACGCCCCATCGAAATTCTGCGTCAGCTCGACCGTCAAGCCAGATGACGAGTGGCTGCACAGCTTCTATTACTTCAACGACGAGATACCTACCGAAGAGGATTTCGAGAAGGCAATAGCCGATTATCTAACATTCCAGCTAGACATGGTTTCTCATGGTCGTAGCTATCTCTTCGAGGAGGGCCCCGATGCTCGATTTGAATAACAGGGATTGGGCACCCTTTAAAATCTCGGATTTATTTCAACCGGCTCGCGGCACCGAGAAAAACATGACCTCTCTTCAGGTCGGAGACGTTCCACTTATTTCCGCTCGCAACTGCGACAACGGCGTAAAGGCTTTTGTCTCTATCCCAAACGAAAGACTTCATCGTGGCCACGCCATCACTCTAAACAACGACGGCGATGGCGGGGCGGGTCTCGCGTACTACCAACCAATGGAGTTCGCTCTCGACACCCACGTAACGGACTTAAGGCCAAGAGACTCAATCGGAAACCTCTCAAGATATGCCATGCAATTCGTGGCCGCATCCATTTCTAAACAGCGAACGCTATTCGGCCACGGAAGGTCGATCAGCCTAAAACGGCTCAATTTGCTACGAGTAATGCTTCCCATCGATGAGTCCAGCAATCCCGATTGGCAGTTCATGGAGGATTACATCCGCGAGCGAGAAGCCATTCAAGTCCAGCGCTGCCGCGAATTCCTGATGAAGCGCATCGCCTCCATCGAGAGAGAGAGAGTAAATAACCCCGAGTTCGACCACTCCTCACTGCACGAAAGAGATTGGAAATCGTACTCAATCAGCCAAATATTCGACATTCGTTCCGGGAGGCGCTTGGAATCTCGTAACCGAAAGTATGGAAGACGACCGTTTATTGGGGCGCTTGACAATAGCAACGGGATTGCCGGTTTTACGGCTGATAAGAATTCGTCGCTCGACAACAATGTCCTTGGCGTGAACTATAACGGTAATGGCGTCTGCCTTGGGTTCTACCACCCCTATGAGTGCATTTTCTCCGATGACGTTAAACGCTTTCACGTCAAGAACAACAAGGGCAACGAGTTTATCTACCTCTTCCTAAAAGTCGCCATCCAGCAGCAAAAGAGCAAGTTTGGCTATCTGTACAAGTTCAATGCTACAAGGATGGCACGCCAGGCAATTATGCTTCCCTCTGTAAACGGTGGCGAGCCAGACTTCACTTTCATGGAAATATTTGGAATGTCAATTACTCTCCAGCTGCTTCTGAAGCAACTGGCCTACTTAGAAAAAATGCCTGCTTAGCAGAAGGGCGAGTTTTCAACGGTCCTCGGTGTCGGAGGGTCCCAAGTGTAACCCGGAGACACCGGGGGCTGTTGGAAACTCGCCCTTCTCACAGCAACGTCACCCTAGGTTTTCAACGCTTTCCATAGTCGGAGGGCTTCTTATAAGCCCGCAGACTGTGGAAAGGGTTGAAAACCGGATATTTGGGTGAAATATCGGAGTGAAATATGTAGGCGAGCTGTTTTCATCATAGAACTTTCTTTCACCCCTTTTTCACCCCTCTATCGTCTATTTAGCCCTATCCATACAGAAACAGGCCAGACGATTTATACCGTCTGACCTGCATTTTCTTCTGGTGCCCCCGGGCGGATTCGAACCGTCGACACCCGCTTTAGGAGAGCGGTGCTCTATCCCCTGAGCTACGGAGGCATGTTGTACTAGTGTAGCAGATTTGTCCCACTGCCATACAGCGCATAGTCACTCTTCGAAGCTGCAGTGGAATAGCCTTCCGGAAAGCACGTCCCACTATCCAGACGAATTCTGGGATAGTCATTGGGGACGCTCTTAAATGATTAGTCGCCTCTGTGGAAGAGATTCTTGATGGCGCCGGGGATACTTTTGGCACCCTTGGCGGTCACGTCAATAAAGTCGGGCGAACGAACGAGTTTGTCTTCGCCGACATACTTACGCACCGCACGAAGCGTTTCCTTGTCATTGCGCGTCGAAAACGTAAAGTGACCGTTGTCCTTGGTGAAGATGGCAAAGCGCGTGATCTTCTTGGTGCCGCGCAAAACCTCGGCGGCGATATAGTCGATCTCGTCCCACGGGATCTGAATAAAGTCCTCGGGATTGCGCTCGTTATAGTACTCAAACGCCTTATTGCCCACCATGACGTTGCCGTGGCTGGTAAGCCCCATCAGACAGGTTGCCGGCGTTGCCAGATCGACCGTACTGTTCTGAGATTGCGCCATACGCGCCTCGCCCTCCAAATAAAACAATCGGACCGCATCCAGTGTACCCACCGGGTGCGGTCCGTTTCAATGGCTCAAAAGCCCTTGCCTAGCAATTCTCGGTCTTAAGCCGAAACGTGCTTACATAAAGCCGCAGACGCGACCGATGATGCCGACGGCGAAGAGAGCCAGGATGATGGCAATCGGGCTGACCTTCTTCTTGAGGAGCTTGCAGACCAGCAGAGTCAGGCACACGGCGGCAAGGCCGGGGATGAGCTGATCGAGGTTGGCCTGAAGCGTGGTGACCTTCACCGGGTCGAGTGCGTTGGCACCGACAGAGCTGTACATCGTCAGTGCCTGCTTGATGCCCTCAGAACCGGCGGGCAGGTTGGCCCAGTCGATATAGGCGCCAGCAGACTGCGTGACCTTGGAGACGACCGGGGTAAAGGAGATGGACACCCAGCGCTCGACCAGGGCGCCGATGATGAACATACCCAGGATGGAAGCACCCTCGGTGACCTTGCCCATAAGACCGCCGGAGAGGTCCTTGGCGATGGAGGAGCCGACCTTGTAGCCAAACTCCTGCGTGTACCACAGGAAGGCGTAACGGATGATGTTCCACGCGAAGAAGAACAGCAGCGGACCGGCGATGCTGCCGGACAGGGCCAGGGAAGCGCCCAGAGCGCCCAGAATCGGGCGAAGGGTGAACCAGAAGGCGGGGTCGCCGACGCCGGCGAGCGGGCCCATCATACCGACCTTGACGCCCTGAATGGCGACGTCGTCAATCGGAGCACCGTTGGCGCGCTCCTCCTCGAGAGCGAGGGTAACGCCAATGACGGGGGCGGAAACATAGGGATGGGTGTTATAGAACTCCAGGTGACGCTTAAGAGCGGCAATCTGGTCATCCTTGCTGGTGTAGAGCTTCTTGATCGCAGGGATCATTGCGAAGCACCAGCCGCCGTTCTGCATACGCTCGTAGTTCCACGAGCCCTGAAGGAACTGATGACGGAAGCAAACCTTCTTACGGTCAGCCTTGGTGAGCTGAATCTTGTTCTCTGCCATATGTATCACTCCCCTCCTACTCGTAATCGTTCAGAATGTCGCCGAGCGGGTCACCGGAGCCACCGCCCATGCCGCCACCCTGCTTGGCCAGATCCTTAAGGCCAAGGTAGATGAGGGCAAGGGAGATGCCGATGAGGCCAAGGGCGATCAGCGTGAGCTGAGGGATGGCAGCAAGGACAAAGCCGAGGATGAAGAACGGCCAGGTCTCCTTGGTGGCCATCATGTTGATGACCATGGCGTAACCGACGGAAGCGACCATGCCGCCGCCGACAGCCATGCCGCCGGACAGCCAGTCGGGCATAGCGTTAAGCGCGTTGGTAACAGCCTCGGCCGGGATGACGCACAGAAGTACTGCCGGGATGGCGATACGAAGGCCCTGCATGAGGATAGCAGCGTACTGCCAGCGCTCGATGCCGGCGAAATCGCCCTTCTCGGCGCAACCGTCCATGGCGTGAGCGATAGCGGTAGCCACGGTACGGCAGATCATGGTCAGGAACAGACCAGCGACCGACAGCGGGACGGCGACGGCGATAGCGGCGGTAACGGCCTTGGCCGAATCGGTGGCGCCACCGTTGAGGGCGAGCACCATGATGATCGAAGAAGCGACCGAGGCCAGAGCAGCATCAGGCGCGACAGCGGCGCCGACGTTAGCCCAGCCAAGGGCCATCATCTGGAGCGAACCGCCCAGGAGGATGCCCTCCTGAAGGTGACCGGTTACGAGACCGATAAGCGTGCACGCCACGAGCGGCTGATGGAACTGGAACTCATCCAGAATGCCTTCCATACCGGCAAGCAACGCGACAATCGCAACAAGCAGAATAGTGATTGCAGACATGTATCGGACCCTCCTTTACTATGCTTGAGCGGCCAGTTCGGCCTTTGCTTTCTTCAACATGGCGTCGAGATCCTCGGAGGAATCCGAAGGAACCTTGCGGACCTCGAACTTGACGCCCTTGGCCTTGAGGGCCTCGAGAGTCTTGACGTCGTCATCGCCCATAGCGACGGCGTTGGTGACGACGACCTTGCCCTTGGAGTGAGCCATGGAACCGATGTTGACTTCCTTGATGTCGACGCCGGCCTCGATGGCCCTGAGCAGATCCTGCGGGTTCTCGAAGAGCAGCATCGCCTTGGTGTCGCCAAAGCGCGTGTCCTTGACGACCTCGGCCATCTTCTTGATGGGCACGACGTTGGCATGGACTCCCGGAGGGGCAGCCTGCTCGATCATGGTCTTGCGGAGCTCGTCGTGAGCAACGCCGTCGGAAACCACGATGATGCGGTTGGGGTTGATCTGCTTGGTCCACGTGGTGGCCACCTGACCATGAAGCAGACGGGTGTCGATACGGACGTGGGCAATCTTGATGTGCCCGTCGCCGATGACCGTTCCCGGAGGGATGGCGCCTGCAGGAGCAGCAGCGGCCGCAGCCGGCTTCTTCTCCTCGGGCTCCAGAGACTCGGGCTTGACGCGCACGCCAGCCTTAGCCTCAGTCACGAGATGTTTTGCGATCGCATGTGCAGTGTTCTTTGCGTCAAAGCGCTGCGAATATGCCTCGATGAGCATAGGCAGGTTGACACCGGTGACGATAGCCCAGGAATCGTGGCCCTCGATGAGCCCGCTGATCTGGTTGAACGGCGTGCCGCCCCACAGATCAACGAGGAAGAGCACCTGCTCCTGGTCCTCGAAGGAAGCGATTGCTTCCTCGACCTTGGCACGGAAGTCGTCGGGGCCCATGCTCGGCTCGAGCGAGACCACGGCAACAGACGGCTGATCGCCAAAGACCATCGAGCCCGTCTGCTTGATTCCAGCTGCCAAGTCCCCGTGGCTAGCAAGAACAATACTTACCATCACATAACCTCCTTTTTGTCTACGTATTTCCTACATGACACGAAACGAGTATACCTGTTTGTCTTATGGAATTATGCAAGAAAACGCGAAAGGCGGCATTTTTGTTTAAACGTCTTGATTTGTTACAAGCTGATTACATTGCAGTTTTTCAGATAATAACCTGCCGAAACGTGATTTGAAATTCTGCTATTTGGGCAGATACAGCTGCACCGTTCATTAATACCGATTTAACAGCATTAATTCCGCCCAATCGTATGCAGCTTTGTTTAAACATACATTGCTTGACTATTTGCGTGGCTTGTGATTTTGCGAAGTAATCACCGGGGACGTTCTTAAACGACTAGCTAGGCGATGTGGAGGGGGTTGGCCGCGTCGACGGCGTCTGGAGTGTCGGCGGGAGCTGCGGGTTCGCCGGAGTTGGCGTCCGCCGGGCCCTCGTCGGGGGTCTCAATCTGCTTGATCATGACCTCCTGCCCCCGCAGTAGATAGGTCTCGCTGCTGCCGCAATGGGGACAGATCTTGCCGTGCTCGACCGTCGCATAGTCGCGGCCGCACGTCTCGCAATGCGTCACTGCCTCGACGGGCTCTACAATAAGCTCCGCGCCCTGCGCGATGGACTTTTTATCTGCCGCCCAGCGCCAAGCGTCGAGGAGCAAGTCGGGGACGACGCCCGAGACCTCGCCCAGCAGCAGCGTGACGCTCAAAACGTGACTCACGCCATTGGCGCGCGCCACGTTCTCGACATCGCGAATGATGTGATAGACGATTCCCAATTCATGCAAGATAAAAACCTTTCGACAGAGGTCGATGCGATGTCAATTCAACGTCAGCGAGCGACGCCCAGGTACCCCAGCTTTCCTTCCGCCGTTCTAACGAACGGCGGTCGGCTTGACGCTGCGCGAGCCCCAGACGGGCGATCTGTCTTTCAATCGTCGGGCATGGGCAAAAGCCCTATGCCCTCCTCTTTCAAGGCACCTCGCCACGCCTGGGACTCGCTCGCTGTCCAACCGCTCTCTGCGCCGTTCTCCTGCTTGCTGCGCTTCTTACTTCTTCCCGAATTTAATCTTGATAGCGCGCTTGAGCGCGTACTTGCCAAGGCTCGGGAGCTTTTGCTCGTATTTGACCATCGTGGAGCACTCGGGGCGATCGCGATCCAGGTGAATGGCGTCGAAGGCGCACTTGGTCGTGCATAGGCCGCAGCCGATGCACTTGTTGGGGTCGACGATCGAGGCGCCGCAGCCCAGGCAGCGGGCGGTCTCGATGCGCACCTGCTCCTCGGTAAAGGTCTCGACGTACTCGCCAAAGGGCGCAGCCTTCTCGCGCTCGCGGTCGATATGTGCCACCTCGCGGCTCGCGTTGTCATAGCTCTCAATCACGACATCGTCGCGGTCGAGCGCGGTGTAGCGGCGCTGATTGCGGCCGATGGTGAGCGTAGAGCCTGGCTGCACAAAGCGATGGATGGACACGGCGGCCTCGTGACCGGCGGCGATGGCATCGATGGCAAAGCTCGGGCCGGTATAGACGTCGCCGCCCACAAAGATGTCGGGCTCGGCGGTCTGATAGGTCTGGGGATCGGCAAGGGCACCTTGGCCGCGACCAAGCTCCACCTTGGAACCAGCCAGCAAGTCGCCCCACACAATGGACTGGCCAATCGACATGACAACGCGGTCGGCATCGACACGACGCAGATCGTTCTCGTCGTACTCGGGCGCAAAACGGCCCTCGTCGTCAAAGACACGCGTGCAGCGCTTGAAGGTGATACCGCACACACGACCGGCCTCGTCCAGGTGAACCTCCTTGGGACCCCAGCCGCAGCTGATGTGAGCGCCGTCCTCAACGGCCTCGCGACGCTCCTCCTCGCTGGCGGGCATCTGGGCCTCGCTCTCCAGGCAGAACATCTCAACGTGCTCAGAGCCCAGACGGCAGGCGTTGCGGGCCACGTCGATGGCCACGTTGCCGCCGCCCACCACGATGGTGCGGCCAGGCAGCGCATCAATCTTGCCACTGTTGACCTCGCGCAAAAAGTCGACGGCCACGGTCACGTCCTCGGCATCCTCGCCAGGAATGCCGGCAAGACGGCCGCCCTGGCAGCCGATGGCAACGTAAAAGGCCTTAAAGCCCTGCGCGCGCAGCTCGTCGAGCGTCACATCGCGGCCGACCTCCACGCCATAGCGGAACTCGGCACCCATTAGGCGAATGACCTCGACCTCGGCCTCGATCACGTCTTTCTGCAGCTTAAAGCTGGGAATGCCGTAGGTGAGCATACCGCCCGGGCGCTCGTTCTTCTCGAACACGACGGGCTTATAGCCCTTCTCGGCCAGATAGAAGGCGCAGGACAGACCAGCCGGGCCGGCGCCGATAATGGCGACCTTCTGCTCGAAGCCGCCGGCACGCGTCGGCGTCACCACAGGCGGGATATAGCGGGTCGCGGCATCCAGGTCGCGCTGGGCGATAAACTTCTTGACCTCGTCGATGGCCACGGCGGCGTCCACGCGCCCACGGGTGCAGGCGTCCTCGCAGCGGCGGTTGCACACGCGACCGCAGATTGCGGGCAGCGGGTTCTCGCGTTTGATGAGCGCCAGCGCCTCGTCATAGCGACCCTGCGCCGCGAGCTTTAAGTAGCCCTGAACGGCGACATGTGCGGGGCAGGCCGTCTTGCAGGGTGCGGTACCGGACTCGTGCGTCTCGATACGGTTATCGTTGCGGTAGTTGGGCGACCACTTGGTGTGGTCCCACTTGGTGGCATCGGGCAGCTCCTGGCGCGGGTACTCGGGCACCTGTCCGCCGGCCTTTTTGCTGCAGAGCTTCTGGCCGAGCTTGGCGGCACCGGCAGGGCACACCTCAACGCAGCGACCGCAGGCCACGCACTTGTCCTTCTCGACCTTGGCGACATAGGCCGAGCGCGACAGGTTGGGCGTATTGAACAGCTGCGAGGTGCGCAGGGCATAGCACACGTTGACGTTGCAGTTGCAGATGGCAAAGATCTTGTTCTCGCCGTCGATGTTGGTGATCTGGTGCACAAAGCCGTTGTCCTCGGCCTGGCGCAGAATGTCGTAGACCTCCTCGCGGGTCACATAATGACCGCGGTCCGTCTCGACCACGTAGTCGGCCATATCGCCCACGGCGATGCACCAGTCATTGGGGTCGTCGGCGCAACCCTCTCCCATCACGCGACGGCTCGCGCGGCAGCTGCAGGTGCTAGCGGCATATTTGCCATCGTATTTGTCGAGCCAGTGCTCGATATGCTCGATCGGCACCGAGGTGCTCGTGGCGTCGATGGCCTTCTCGACCGGAATGACATGCATGCCAATACCGGCGCCACCGGGCGGCACCATCGGCGTGGCCTTCGACAGTGGCCCCTTGGACGCCTGCTCAAAGAACTTGGCGTAGACCGGATGTTCCTCGAGCTGGCTTACGCGCATGTTGAGAAACTCGGCGGAACCCGGCACCAGCATGGGCAGCACCCACTGCTTGGCGCGCTCGGGGTTTTCCCAGTTGTACTCGAGCAAGCCCGTGTAGCTCATGTCGTCGAGCATCTTCTCGATCTGAGCCTCGGGCATACCGGTGATCTTGACCATCTCGGGCAGCGTGTAGGGGCGACGCATCTTCATCTTGCAGAGCACCTCGGCCTGCTCGTCGGTCGCGGCCTCGGCAAACGACCAGTACTCGTAGCCCAGCAGCTCGTCGCGGTGCAACAGGCGATTGGTGCAATGCTCGCACAGTTTGACGATGGCCTCGCGCGGATGCTCCGGCAGCGGCGGCACAAACTCCGCGCCGATATCGGGCTCGGTGTAGCTAATCCCCGGTCCGTTGAGAATCATGGTCGTCCCTTCTCTTGCCGCAGCCTAACAGGCATGCAGCGCCCCTCTTTATATGGGCCCGACATGCCCCCATGCCGTTCACCCGTTATTGTTGACATTGTGTCAAAAACAGTATTGACGAACCGTCAACAATATTCAAGACTGTTAGGCGAACGGTCGGACCCAAACGGACGAAAGGCGGCAAGCGCATGAGCAATAACGCAGCGAACACCCCTGTGGCCGACGCCGCCCCCGCGCACGACAGCGCGGCAAAGCGCCTGACGGGTGATGAGCGCCGTCGCGAGATTCTCGCCGCCGTGCGCGCCGTGAGCTCCGAGCTGGGCGTGTCGCATCTTTCGGTATCGGCCGTGACCAAACGAGCCGGCTGCACACGCTCGCTGTTCTACCACTATTTTGCCGATATGGACGCTGCCGTCACCGCCGTCATGGACGAAGCGATCGACGGCTTTATCGCCGAGCTCGAGCAGTGGAACGCCAGCCGCACGATCGGCGACATCGAAGGCGCACTCGACACCGTCGCACCGCTCTTTAAGCACCTGGTCGTGAGCGGCCACGAGTTGCCGAGTACGCTCACCTCAAGCAGCGGCGCGCTCTACGGCGGCTTTCTGCACAACGTGGTTCAGCGCGTGGCGCAGTACATCTGCGACACCACCGTGGTGGACTTTGTCGCCCATCATGAGCTACGCATCGACCATGTCTACGAGACGTTCTACACCCTCATCATGGGACTGTTGATGTATATCCGCACACACCCCAATGTGCCCGACGAGACGGTCAAGGAGATTATCGCCTCGACGCTCCACATCGAGGGCTACACCGCCAAGTATCCCGAGCGCAAGCCCAGGAACTGACACTATATGGCCAAACTGCCCGCGACGGAAGAGGGGCCGCGGGCGCATGAAAGGAGAGCAGCATGCTGTTCGATGTTTGGGGTAGCGATACCCTTATCCACTGGGCCGGCTGGGCCATGGTCTTTATTGGCCTGATCGTGCTCAACGAGGTCGGCCGCCGCACCAAGCTGGGCGCAGCAATCATCTTTGGCGTGGCTCCGCTGGCCATGACCATCTACTGCGTCGCCATCGCCATCGGCGTCTCACAGGGC